>JANQOC010000044.1 GCA_028279265.1 Hyphomicrobiales bacterium | reverse complement strand
GGACATTTCTGCGGCGATTATTTGTGAAAATTCCGATAAGTATATGCGCAGACTAGATAGTCGACGTTAGCATTGGGTTAAGCCTGACCGAGAACAATGCCCCTCGATCTGATAGCTTCAGCGCGGTGGCTTTGGTTGGCGGGAAAAATGCAACCATGGCGCGAAACGCGCTGTTTCTCAACTGCGTCCCGCCGGGGATCGCCTATGACAGGAATTTGCCGGTAAGATTAACCGGCTGAAATGGCATAAATTTCTTTTCACTTGTCGATCGCCGTACTGAAGTTGCAGCAGGCGATTTCGCAATCCCGGCCCGGTTGCAACCGTTAACTATCGTCCCTATCTCTTGGTAGAGACTCAAGCCATTGTAATTTTGTGTTGATTAAGTTTCTGAAATTACAATTAAAAATTGATTTTCACCAAGAATCCTGCCCTTTTTTTGATATCAATGGAAACTATATTAGGAATACCGTCGTCAAATGATCATCGGGTTAGGTTAAATTAATCGCAAGCAAAGAGAACACGTTGCGAAGAGCCCGGTGCTTCCTTTAAGATAGTGACGTGGTTTGGAACGAGAATTGAATGGGTAAATTCAGGAATTCAGGGATTTCCTCGCATTTTCCCAGGAAGTGTTTACGAGAGATTAAAAGGCGGAGCTGACGATCCCATGGCCAGGATTGACGTGTCAAAAATTACTGACGGTGCTCAAATCGTGCATATCGCTCAAAACGAAAATGACGACCGCAACAACGATGGCGGTGATGGCGGCGATGCGGGCACCGGAATCGTAACCAAAACACGGACCAAGACCAAGAAGCCCGATCTCTACAAAGTTATGCTGCTGAACGACGATTATACGCCCATGGAGTTTGTTGTTTACGTTTTGGAACGTTTTTTCAACAAAGCCTATGAAGAGGCCATGTCAATTATGCTGCATGTCCACCACAAAGGAGTCGGGATTTGTGGTGTATATACGTATGAAGTTGCAGAAACGAAGGTTGCACAGGTGACGAATTTTGCGCGGCAAAATCAACATCCTTTGCAATGTACCATGGAAAAGGAGTAACTCCGGTCGTGCCCTCATTTTCGTCAAGCCTTGAAGAAGCTCTGCATCGAGCCTTGGAGTATGCCAACGAACGCTCCCACGAATATGCGACGTTGGAACATTTGCTTCTGTCCTTGATCGACGACCAGGATGCATCCGCGGTTATGCGTGCCTGCAATGTGGACCTGGATGTCTTGCGCAGCAAACTGCATCACCATGTGGACAATGAGCTCGATAATCTGGTGGTTGATGATGATAATGAAGCCCAGCCGACCGCCGGATTCCAACGTGTCATTCACCGGGCCGTCATTCATGTCCAGTCCTCGGGTCGTGAAGAAGTGACCGGAGCCAATGTTCTCGTCGCGATTTTCGCCGAGCGTGAAAGCCATGCGGCTTACTTCCTGCAGGAGCAGGATATGACCCGCTTCGATGCTGTTCAATATATCAGCCACGGGATTGCCAAACGTCCGGGCATGTCCGAGGCCAAATCCGTCCGCGGCGTCGACGAAGACGCGGCAACGGTTGAAGGCGGCGAAGATAAAAAAGGTCCGGGCGCCGATGCCCTTAATTCCTACTGTATCAACCTGAATAAAAAAGCTCAGGAAGGGCGGATCGATCCGCTCATCGGGCGCAAGGCGGAAGTGCTGCGCACGGTGCAGATTCTTTGCCGTCGACAAAAGAACAATCCCCTGTTCGTTGGCGACCCTGGTGTCGGTAAAACGGCGATCGCCGAGGGACTGGCGCTGAAGATCACCAAGGGTGACGTGCCGGAGGTTCTCCAGGACGCGACCATATTTGCTCTGGATATGGGGGCGCTGCTCGCGGGAACCCGGTATCGCGGCGATTTCGAGGAACGCCTGAAAGCTGTCATGCGTGAGATCGAGGCCTATCCCGGTGCGATCATGTTTATTGATGAGATCCATACGGTCATCGGTGCCGGTGCGACATCGGGCGGTGCCATGGACGCATCCAATTTGCTGAAACCGGCCCTGCAAAGCGGCAATCTCCGCTGCATTGGATCGACCACGTACAAGGAATACCGCCAGCATTTCGAAAAGGATCGGGCCCTCGTACGCCGGTTCCAAAAGATCGACGTGAACGAGCCCAGTGTTCCGGATACCATTGAAATTCTGAAAGGCCTGAAACCCTACTTCGAAGAATTTCATAAGGTTCGCTTTACCAATCCGGCCATCAAAACCGCGGTTGAGCTCTCGGCCCGTTATATCAATGACCGAAAATTACCTGACAAGGCGATAGACGTCATTGATGAGACCGGCGCATCACAGATGCTGGTTCCTGTGGGGCGACGTAAAAAGATCGTCGGTGTTAAAGAAATCGAAGCAACGATCGCAACGATGGCGCGTATACCGCCAAAAACGGTATCCAAGTCGGATTCGGAAGTCCTGAAGAATATCGAAAAAGACCTGAAACATGTCGTATTCGGTCAGGACAAGGCGATCACGGCACTTACCGCAGCCATCAAACTCGCTCGCGCCGGATTGCGGGAACCGGAAAAGCCCATCGGCTGTTACCTGTTCTCGGGTCCGACAGGTGTCGGTAAAACCGAGGTTGCGCGTCAGCTTTCCAGTGTCCTCGGCGTCAAGCTCCTGCGCTTCGACATGTCCGAGTATATGGAGCGACACACGGTTTCACGTCTGATCGGAGCGCCTCCCGGTTATGTTGGTTTTGATCAAGGCGGCTTGTTGACCGACGGTATCGACCAGCATCCCCATTGTGTCCTGCTGCTGGACGAAATTGAAAAGGCACATCCGGACCTTTTCAATATTCTTCTGCAGGTCATGGATCACGGCAAGCTGACGGACCATAACGGCAAGAGTGTCGATTTCCGCAATGTTATCCTGATCATGACCACCAATGCGGGCGCCGCCAACATGGCGAAACCGCCGATCGGTTTCAACAGGGTGAAGCGCGAAGGCGACGATCAGGAAGCGATTGATAAGCTGTTCAGTCCCGAATTCCGCAACCGGCTCGACTCGATCATTCCATTTGCAGCACTGGCCCCGGAGGTTATTGCCAAGGTTGTCGACAAGTTTGTCTTTCAACTGGAAGCTCAGCTCCAGGATCGAAATGTCACTATTGAACTTAGCGACGAAGCCAATTTGTGGTTGGCGGAAAAAGGCTACGACGAACGGTTTGGCGCACGTCCTCTGGCACGCGTCATCCAGGAACACATCAAGAAACCGCTCGCGGAAGAGTTGCTGTTTGGCGAACTTGACGGCGGCGGCACAGTACGGGTCGTGGTAGAGACCAAGGATGGTATTCGCAAACTTGGGTTCAAGTTCCTGAAACCCGTCGCGGCACCGAAGAAGGCAAAAAAAGAAAAGCCTTCGGCCAAGCGCAAGAAGATCGCTGCGGACTCAGGCGGTGACTCTTCGGCAGCGACAAAACCTTCCGGCAGCAGCCAGATCCCCACGGTTCCCCTGCCACCAAAGAAATAGCGGGAATTTAGTATGACAAATGGGGCCCCGACAGCCCCGCCCGCCTGGACTGTCGGTGCGACGTCTTCCAAGGCCTTCGGACGCGGGATCCTGGAAGCCCCATCAACCCCGGCTATCGTCCTGGTGGCGACAA
>JANQOC010000041.1 GCA_028279265.1 Hyphomicrobiales bacterium | reverse complement strand
TCGGCATCAACACCATGATCCTGTCGCTCCTCTACCGCATGACGCCGGAGCAGTGCAAATTCATCATGATCGATCCAAAGATGCTTGAGCTCTCGGTCTATGACGGTATTCCGCACCTGCTGTCACCAGTCGTAACTGATCCGACCAAGGCTGTCGTTGCCCTGAAGTGGACCGTCCGCGAAATGGAAGAGCGGTACAAGAACATGTCCAAGCTCGGAGTTCGCAACATCGATAACTACAATACCAAAATTGAAGAGTACGAGAACCGCGGCGAGCCGATCGCCAGAACGGTGCAGACCGGGTTCGACCGCGAGACCGGCCAGGCGATCTACGAACAGGAGATCATGGATCTCAAACCCATGCCCTATATTGTCGTTGTCATCGATGAAATGGCCGATCTGATGATGGTCGCCGGCAAGGACATAGAAAATGCCGTTCAGCGCTTGGCGCAGATGGCGCGGGCTGCTGGCATTCACCTGATCACCGCCACCCAGCGCCCCAGTGTCGATGTCATTACGGGCACGATCAAAGCCAATTTCCCGACCCGCGTCAGCTTCCAGGTAACCACCAAAATAGACAGCCGCACCATTCTCGGTGAGCAGGGTGCGGAGCAACTCCTCGGCGCCGGCGACATGCTGTACATGGCGTCCGGCAGTCGCAGTGCCCGCGTCCATGGCCCGTTCGTCTCGGACCTGGAGGTGGAACTCATCGTCAACCACCTCAAATCCCAGGGAGCACCGCAATATCTGGAAGACGTGACAGCGGACGTGGATGGCGAAAGCGGCCTCGAAGCGGAGGGATCCGGGGAAAAGGATGCCCTGTTCCAGGAAGCCGTGGCCATCGTCAGGCGCGATCAGCGGGCCTCGACCAGCTATCTGCAGCGCCGCCTGTCCATCGGTTATAACCGGGCGGCGACGCTGATCGAGCGCCTGGAGGAAGCAGGAATTGTAAGCCCGGCCAATCATGCGGGCAAAAGAGAAGTTCTTATCGACCCGGATCCGGCCTTCGACTAGGGCTGCAACCGGGCCGTTTCATCGGGGGCCCCAATAGGGGTTAGAACGCTGAATTTGTTCAATTTGACGGATATTCACAGGTATTAATCGAGTATTTTTGATGACTTAAAGTTTCCCTTTCGCCTTCAAGTTGACCAATTTTATGTGAATCGAATAACTAGGATAAATTTTGCCGGATAAGGAATCGGATCAGATGCATAAATCCTTCCAACTCAAACTTGTCTCCGGGCGCGCGATTGCGGGCGCTATTGTCGGCCTGGCCGTGTTTGGCGCCACCGCCGTGCAGGCCCAGAACAAACAGACCTCGCCGGTGGGCCAGGGCTGGAACGAAGGAACGGCGATTAACGCCAATCAGTCCGAAGCCGACCAGGTCCGGCAGCAGATCATTGCCAGCGTCAATGACTATTTTCAAAGTCTGGACAGCCTGAAGGGCACTTTTCTGCAGACAAATCCAAACAACAAGCAGATCGGCGGCAAGTTTTACGTTCAACGCCCGGGACGCATGCGCTTTGACTACAGCCGGCCCAGCCGCCTGCGGATCGTTGCCGACGGGAAATGGCTGTCCATCGAGGATCCGGACACCAACACGTTTGACCGCTACCAGCTTAAATCGACGCCGTTTCGCATGTTACTGCGCAAGGATGTGAATCTTCTGCGGGATGCGGTGGTTATCGATCACGCGGTCGGCGAGGATGTTGTCATTCTGACGCTGGCGGATCGCGCGCGCACGTCCGGCGGCCAGATCAAGCTGTTCTTCAACAAGGGTCCCGATTTCCAGTTGCGGGAATGGATAATTACCGACGCCCAGGGGTTGGATACGCGCATTCAGGTCGCTGACCTGGTTACCGGTGAAAAAATCAATCCGAAACTCTTCAAAGTCGCGCCGATAAAATTCCCGGAACCCGCGGATTAGTGCCGATTTTCGTGTCATTTTCACAAATTCGTCAGCTACAGGCGCCGGAACATTAAATTTTTGTTAATTTTTGTTGACAGTGATTGAAATACGGCAACCGGGTACATATCTGTGATTCAATACGGATGAGTTGCCCATTATCGGTAGTGCCCCCCCGTCAAACCGAAAACTCATCCGTCAGCGTCGTTTATCCCTCTCGACGCTCGCGCGGAAGCGCGATAATTTAAGCCCGGCTTATTATTTTAAGCCGGGCTTTTTTTTTGCGGCCGATTCTCAAGGCGCGGTCTGCGATAACAATTCAGGCACAAAACAAACAAATAACGGGGTACCCATGAAAATTCGAATTGCGACCTGGAACATCAACTCCGTTCGCCTGCGTGTCCCCCTCGTCAAAAAGTTCTGCCAGAAATTCAATCCCGATATTCTATGCCTGCAGGAAATCAAGTGCACCGACGACCAGTTTCCGCTTTCGGCTATGCGTAAAATCGGATTCGAACATGTGCAGGTTCGCGGACAGAAAGCCTATCATGGCGTGGCGACCCTTTCGCGGCTCCCCATTTCACGCTCAGACGTACTTGATTTCAATGGTACCGATGAAGCACGGCATCTGGCCGTTCAGGTCGAGGGAACAGGTGACACGCCCTTCGTCCTGCACAACGTATATGTTCCCGCCGGCGGTGACGAACCGGACGTGGAAAAGAATCCTAAGTTCGGACAGAAACTGGACTATCTCCAGGGGATGACAAAGCATTTCAAAAACAAGCGCAACAAATCCAAGAGCCGCATGATGCTGGTGGGCGATCTCAATGTCGCGCCGCTGGAAACCGATGTCTGGTCCCACAAGCAACTATTGAAAGTCGTCTCTCACACGCCCGTCGAGGTCGATCATTTCACCAAGGCGCAAACCGCGCACAACTGGATCGATGCGGTGCGCGAGCATATCCCCCCGGAAGAAAAACTCTATACCTGGTGGAGTTACCGGGCTCGGGACTGGCGGGCTTCGAACCGCGGCCGACGGCTCGATCATGTCTGGGTGACGCCGACGCTTGGTGATGTCGTGAAAAAAATCCAGATCATTGATGATGCCCGCGACTGGGAGAAACCATCAGATCATATTCCGGTCATTGCCGACATTGATCTCAGCGAAGGCTAAGCAGGTCAGCCGGCTTTCTTCTTTCTTTGCCTGGATTGCCTTGCTTGCTTGGGCTGCCCAGACTGCTTTGTCTGCCCGGCCTGTTTTGATTGCTTCGCTGGCCGTTTTGTTTTTTTGGCGGTTTTCGCCTTTGCGGTGTCGGACTCGATTTCCAGGGTCACCCTGTTGAGAGACCGGTCCAGGTCGGCCTGGATTTTTTTCAGCTCCTCGGCAAAGCCTGAAAAACTCTGGCGGATAATTTCCGCGAAGGCCGCACTCAGGGCAACGTCGCTGCCGATGAGATCCTGAACGACGGACCGTCGGAATTCGAATGCGCGAACCTCACCGGTGCAGATGATCGTTGCCCGGTATTCGGTTTCGATCAGCATCACCAGCAGGCCGATGAAATCGCCGGCACCAAGCATGGGATCATTGCCGGGGAACAGCCCGGTCTCGCAGCGGGCACGACCGGAGACGATCAGATAGGCACGGTCACCGGGCTTGTTCTGTTCGATGAGTTTGTGATCTTTCTGAAAAATCGCGCGTTCGCCACAGGCCAGAAACGCATCCAGGTGCGCAGGCGTAAAATGTGCAAAGAAGGGGTTGCTCTTCAACAACGTCACGATAGCGTCGCGTTGCATCGGCGTACTCCTCGGCTCCTTGAGATCGACATTCGTGGTTACGCCGGTACATCAACCCATGAAGCGTTATTGTACGCTAATTCGCTAAATTTTCCAGAGTCTATCCACACAAAGTTCTGGCCATACAAACTTCCGGCCGGAACCCGCATTTCAGAAGGATCCGGGCCACGGCCTGATCAGGGGACGAGTTTGTACCCCCCGGTCTCCGTGATCAGGAGCTCGGCATTGGAGGGGTCTTTTTCGATTTTCTGGCGGAGACGGTAGATATGGGTTTCCAGGGTGTGGGTGGTGACACCGGCATTGTAGCCCCAGACCTCGTGCAGCAGAACATCCCGAGTGACGACTTTCTCACCGGCCCGGTAGAGATATTTCAGGATGGAGGTTTCCTTCTCCGTCAGCCGCACCTTGGCGCCTTCATCGTCCAGCAGCATTTTCGCAGCGGGCTTGAAGGAATAGGGTCCGATGGTGAAAACCGCGTCTTCGCTCTGTTCGTGCTGGCGCAGCTGGGCACGGATACGCGCCAGGAGGACGGCAAACCGGAACGGCTTGGTCACATAGTCATTGGCGCCGGATTCCAGGCCGAGAATCATGTCGGAGTCGGAATCCTGGGCCGTGAGCATGATGATCGGGCTCTTCAATCCGTTTTTGCGCAGGATTTTGCAGGCTTCGCGTCCATCCATATCCGGAAGACCGACATCAAGAATAATCAGATCCAAATGCTCCGATTTGGCGATGCGAATGCCATCAGCTGCGTTATCGACGGAATTTACCTCGAATTCCTCGTGCAGAGACAGTTGTTCTGCGATAGATTCCCGCAAATCTTCGTCATCATCGATGACCAGTAGTCGACGTGCCGAACTCATTTTTGTCGTTCCCAGAGCTGAATTCAGTTTAAGTACGTATGTTTAAGTACGTGTATTGTATGTACGCAGATTAATGCGCTTCTGCAATAACCTATAGGGTGATTAAGTTTGCCGGAATTCTTCACGTTGGGTCAAATGGATGTGAGCGAGTGATTATTAGCGTTAACAAAAGTCCGACGAATCCGGCACAAGGCCAGTTAAGGCTGCCGCAAGCCACATTGCGCTGCGCCCTTGGCCGTGGCGGCATTTCCGCCAACAAGTTCGAAGGGGACGGTGCGACACCGCGGGGGATGTGGCGCCTGCAGGAAATTCTGTACCGGCCCGACCGTGTGAACCGGCCGGTATCACGGCTGAAAATATCCCCGATTGCACCTGATGACGGCTGGTGCGACGCGGTCGGCGATCGTAACTACAACCGCCATGTCCGCCTGCCCTATAGGACGTCGGCGGAACAATTATGGCGTCAGGACAACATCTACGACATCATCGTGATTTTAAGTCACAATCGCCGGCCGCGCGTGCAAAATCGCGGCAGTGCCGTCTTTATGCATCTCGCACGTGAGGCTTATACACCAACAGCCGGTTGCATCGCGCTTTGTGAACGGGATCTCGTGAGATTGCTTCGCTGGGCCAAGCCTGATCAGCGCCTCGCCATCGCCTGATCGCAACTGCACTACCCGGGCCGCGCGCGGGTCGGTCAGCGGAAACTGGAAAGTGGCCAGTAGTCAGCGATCAGCGAATACGGCGCGGATTGAGATAAAGATCGCTTTCATGATGACCGAGTTCCGGTGACAACTCACCCTTGGTCATGTTCTTGGCC
>JANQOC010000030.1 GCA_028279265.1 Hyphomicrobiales bacterium | reverse complement strand
TGTCTGAAAATAGCCGGCAACGGCCTCTATACATACAACCTCAATATATCTGGTCATGTATCCCTTGAGATCAGAGAGTTCATACTGTATGAATGTTATAACATTACATTTTAACAGAGAAATTCATGGCAAATTGGAGTTTCAGATATGATTGATCGTTTTGTACCTGTAGCAGGATTTGTGTTTGCCACCGCAATCGGCATCGGGTCGCTGGCAGCCGATGAAAAACGTCAACTCGACGCCCATGAGCATGGTCATGGTTCATTGAACGTCGCAATTTCGGGAACCACGCTTGAGATGGAGCTGGAAGTCCCGGGCGCGGATATCGTCGGCTTTGAAACCGAAGCGAAATCAGCGGCCCAGAAAAAAACGCTTAAAGCGGCGATGAAAGACCTCCGCACGCCGGCAAAACTTTTTCAATTACCGGCATCGGCAGGATGTGAGCTGAAAAAAGCCAGCGTCGAGATCGAAGGGGACTCTCACGAAGAGGAAAAGCACGGCCACCACTCCCATGAAAAACATGCCAAAAAAGAACATAGCCACGATCATCATGATCACGGCAAGAAATCAGCACACAAGGACGAAGAGCATGAAGCGAGCCATAACGAGTTTCATGTGACCTACCAGTTTGCCTGTGCCAAACCATCGGCCCTGACGGTCGTTCAATTTCCCTATTTTGACCGGTTCAAGAATGCCGAGGAACTTGAAGTGAATATTGTCACGGACAAGGGGCAAACCAAATTCGAAGTCTCCCGGGACAAATCACAAATAAGTTTGGCCGGTATGATTTAAAGAAACGTGCCTATATCGGTTCGAATCGTTACAATCCGGCTATGTCCGAAGCTGTCGAACCCATAGTTGAACTCAGCTCCGTCAATTTCCGATGGCCGGGGCAACGTTCTTTTGCATTGAACATTCGACAACTCACGCTCGGCAGAGAAGAAAAAGTTTTGCTTGTCGGTCCCTCCGGGAGCGGCAAGTCGACACTTCTGAGCCTGCTTTGCGGAATTGTGGTGCCTGAAAGCGGCCAGATCCGTATCCTCGGCAAGGATCTCAACAAACTTACCCGATCCCAGAGAGATCGTTTTCGCGCCGATCATTTCGGCATTATTTTCCAGATGTTCAATTTGCTCCCCTATGGCTCGGTGCTCGACAATGTCCTCCTTCCCCTCAGTTTTTCTTCAGCGCGGCGGGATCGCACGCAAGGGCAAGCCCCACTTCAGGATGCCGCACTCTCGCTCCTGGATCGGCTGGGACTTGGGGGTGAAGACCTGGCCGGGGCACCGGCAAGCAATTTGAGCGTCGGCCAGCAGCAACGCGTGGCCGTTGCCCGGGCACTGATCGGATCGCCCGAAATCCTGGTGGCCGACGAGCCGACCTCGGCCCTCGACCGGGAAAACCAGGTGCAGTTCCTGGATCTTGTTTTTTCACAAATTGAGGAATCCCGGGCAACACTGATCATGGTCAGCCATGACGAAAGTTTGGGCTCCCGGTTTGACCGGACGATAAGGCTTCCGGACGTCATTGAGAGAACATCATGACGGGTGGCTTACTCATACCGCGCCTGGCGCTCAAGTCCCTGCGCAGCCGCTGGCTGACCGCCTTGCTGACGGTGCTGGCCATCGGATTTAGCGTGATGCTGTTTCTCGGCGTCGAGAAAGTGCGGGACTCGGCGCGGTCGAGTTTTACCAATACGATTTCCGGAACGGACCTGATCATCGGATCGCGGGCGGGAAGCATCCAGCTCCTCCTGTATTCGGTTTTTCGCATCGGCAATGCAACGGCAAACATTACCTGGGAAAGCTACGAGGACATCAAGTCCCGACCGGAGGTCGCCTGGACTATTCCCTTTTCCCTCGGGGACAGCCACCGTGGATACCGTGTTCTCGGCACCAACGCAGATTATTTCGAACATTACCGGTACCGTCGAAAACAGGCCCTAACTTTCGCCCAGGGCCAGCGCTTTGAAGATCTGTTCGATGCCGTTCTCGGTGCCGATGTTGCCAGTGAGCTGAATTACAAACTGGGAGACAGGATTGTTGTTTCCCACGGGCTGGGCAGCGTCGGCTTTTCGGATCATCCGGATAAACCTTTTCGCGTAGCAGGAATA
>JANQOC010000753.1 GCA_028279265.1 Hyphomicrobiales bacterium | reverse complement strand
GGTGCCACTCGCCCGCGGATCGAGGGGATTACCCGGGACTGCGAAGACATCACGGCCCTGTTCCGCAGCCAGGCGCGCGGTAATCAGCGAGCCGGATTTCAAAGTCGCCTCGACAATAACAACGGCCAGAGATATGCCGGATATGATGCGGTTGCGCCGGGGGAAATCGATACCGCGGGGTCGCATATCCGGGGGCGACTCGGAAATGATGACCCCCTGTTTTGAAATCTGTCCATGCAGGTCCCGATTTTCCTCCGGGTAGGGAACATTCAATCCCCCGGCAACAACGGCGATGGTCCCATCAAGCAACGCCGTGCGGTGGGCAACGGTGTCGATACCCCTTGCGAGCCCCGAGGCCACCACCAGAGCATGCCGTCCGAATTCCGTCGCAAATTTCTCCGTGATTTTTTTTCCGGCAGCAGACGCTTTTCGCGAGCCCACAATCGCGATGATGGGATGATGGAGAAGGTCCAGTTGTCCGCACGCATAAATGAGGGGTGGTGCGTCATCGATAAAACCCAGCCATTTGGGATAGTTTTTCTCGCCACGTGCGACAAGGGAGATGTTAAGCGCTTTCGCTCGGTCAAGTTCCCTGTATATGTTGGACGGGGAAGCGATTCTGCGGCGTTTTTTTGCTGAGTTCCTGTTTAACAAATCCGGCAGGGCTTCAAGAGCCTGGCTTGACCCACCATAAGTGTTGATCAAATCACGAAATGTGATCGGCCCGATATTCGGCGTGCGAATGAGCTGTAACCAGTTGAATTTCTGTTGATCCGTCAGTGCAATGTTTGGGCCGGCATAATTGTTTAAAATAGAGAGTTCAATGTTCCTTGGATCCAATTTTAGATTCCTTCCCCGTCAGAAGGCGGACAATGTTTGCATCATGATTTAAAAATACAAGCGCCGTCATACATAAAAATAATATGGCCAGGAGCGGCTCATTCAGAAAATAAAAGCTGGGCGGAATTATCAGTGTCGAGACCAGGGAGGAGACCGACGAATATCGAAACAGGAGTGCCGTGGCCAGCCAGACAGCGCAAAATAGCAGTGCCGCCGTCCAGTATAGACCGAGGAGAATACCGATATAAGTCGCAACGCCTTTGCCGCCTTTGAAGCCCAGCCATACCGGGTGCAGGTGCCCGACAAAGGCCGCTAGCCCGGCTATTAACCCGCCTTCGGGATAAAGCAAATTCCCTAGCAGGACGGCTGCTGTTCCCTTGAAGACATCTGCAAGAAGAGTTGCAACAGCGAGACCTTTGTTTCCGGTTCTAAGCACATTGGTGGCGCCGATATTCCCGGAACCGATCGTTCGGATATCCTTCAGCCCGGCGAATTTTGTCAGCCAAAGACCGAAGGGAAGAGAGCCCAGGACATAACCGACAATGAGAATTCCAAATATCGTAAAGTAATCAGTCAAAACCATGCCAGGTCCGGGCGAAGCCGTTTCGTTGTCGCCGACCAGTCATAGCCCGAATGTTCCAAAATGAAAACAGGATTTACGCCGGTTCCCGGGAACGGTCAAATACGATCTGTCCCTGGACAATCGTTTTTTCAACCTGGCCCTGCATGCGGGCTTCTTCAAAAGGTGAGTTTTTAGAAATCGAATGTAACTCTTCCAGATCGACAATCCACGGCACTTCGAGATCGACCACAATCAGATCCGCCGGCGCACCGACCTGTAACCTTCCGCTTGGCAGATCAAGCAGGTTGGCTGGATTGATCGTCATTGTTTTCAAGAGAGAAACCAGATCGATCTCTTCATTGTGATAAAGACGAAGTGCGGCCGGCAGAAGTGTTTCGAGCCCAAGGGCGCCATCCTGGGCTTCGGCAAAGGGATGGCGCTTTTCCTCCACATCCTGTGGATCGTGCGCCGATACTATGACATCTATCTGCCCCTGAACCAGGCCTCTAACCAGCGCCTGTCGATCCTCCTCCGAACGCAGGGGCGGGCGTACTTTAAAAAATGTTCGGTAAGGGCCTATATCGTTTTCATTGAGGGCCAGGTTATTGATCGATACGCCACAGGTGACAGGCAGTTCGGCAGTCTTGGCTTCGCCGATCTTGTCGAGCGATGCCGCGCAGGAAATTGTCGCGGCGTGATAGCGCCCGCCGGTGAGATTGACGAGACGAATGTCACGGTCCAGAACCAGGGTTTCGGCTTCGGTGGGGATTCCGGGCAGTCCGATGCGGCTTGAAACTTCGCCTTCATTCATGACCCCCGTTGCTGCAAGAGAGCGGTCCTCGGTGGCGTGGACAACAAGAGCGCCGAAGTCCCGGGCATAGGACAACAGCCGGCGCATCACCTGTGCTTCGGCAATGCTGTCCTTGCCATTGGTAAAAGCGACGGCACCTGCAGATTTCAGAAGGCCGATTTCGGTCATGTCACGGCCGTTCAGGCTTTTCGTCAGAGCCGCCATGGGGTGCACTTTGACGACGGCCGTATCCCGGGCGCGGCGCATGATAAAGTCGACGAGTGCAACATCGTCAATCACCGGGTCTGTGGATGGCATGACGATCATTGTGGTGACGCCGCCGGCCGCCGCCGCCCGGCTGGCTGTTGCGAGGGTTTCCCGGTGTTCGCTCCCGGGTTCGCCCGTATAGACCTGCATATCGATCAGGCCGGGGCAAATGAGCTTGCCTTCACAGTCGATGACTTGCGCCCGATTGGGGGCTTCATTGTTCAAATGAGAACCAACCTCGACAATCGTGCCGTTCTCGATAAGCACACCGCCTGGCTGATCCAATCCGCTTTCCGGATCGACAAGGCGCCCGTTCGTGAGGACAAGGGGCCGGTGATTGGGCTTGGAATTATTGTTCATTAATGCCTCACCTTCACGTCCCATCAATCATTGCGTAATCTCTGGGACAGGGCCTGGAGGACGGCCATGCGCACGGCGACACCCATTTCCACCTGTTCGCGAATAACGCTGCGGCTGTGATCGGCGACGGCAGAATCAATCTCGACGCCGCGGTTCATCGGCCCGGGATGCATGATCAGGGCCTCGGGCTTGGCCAGTTTCAGTTTTTTCTGATCCAGGCCGAAGAATCTGAAATATTCCCGGGTTGAGGGTACGAAACTGCCATTCATGCGTTCGTTCTGGAGGCGGAGCATCATGATAATGTCAGCTCCCTTCAAACCCTCTTCCATCGAATTGAAGACCTCGACACCGAGGCGCTCAGCACTTGCCGGCAGCAGGGTTGAAGGGGCAATAAGACGAACCCGCGCGCCCAGCGTGTTGAGGAGCAATATATTACTGCGGGCGACCCTTGAATGCAGGATGTCACCGCAAATCGCCACGGTCAGGCGGGCAATACGGCCCGTGTGCCGGCGAATTGTTAGGGCATCCAGCAGCGCCTGGGTTGGATGTTCATGGCTGCCGTCTCCGGCATTGACTACGGAACAGTCGACTTTCTGGGAAAGCAGTTCAACGGCACCCGCCGCATGATGGCG
>JANQOC010000734.1 GCA_028279265.1 Hyphomicrobiales bacterium | reverse complement strand
AAAGAACTGCCCTCAATCCGACAATTGCTCAGGCTTGAAAACACGAGCAGCAAAGGCTTGAATCTCGAAGAATTCTCCGACGGTGAGATGCATCCGCGGAGGCTTGCCAAACAGGTTGCGGACAAAGGTTTGGCGC
Source organism: Hyphomicrobiales bacterium (assembly GCA_028279265.1). Classification (GTDB taxonomy): domain Bacteria; phylum Pseudomonadota; class Alphaproteobacteria; order Rhizobiales; family CAYWUX01; genus JANQOC01. The sequence continues at coordinate 20,604 of JANQOC010000734.1, read as the reverse complement.
AACAAACCGAAACGGGCAATGTCCATCATCTCAACTTCCCGGACACCGCAACCGGGGCAGAGCAGGCGGACCAGGACAGCTCCGGCTTGGGCAATCTGTCGCCAGCGGCCCTTCAATGGGGGCAGGTGGAGACGCAGCTCGGAAACGGCGACCATCCTACATCATATCAGGAGCAAGAGACTGCGGATGCCGAAACCAGTCCGCAAAATTCGGCATTGCTGAAAAATCATTTCGCTTCCTATTCACCGAACCTGAATGTAGGACGTCAGCTCGGTACGGAAGATGATTCGGTTGAACTTCCGGTGAGCCGGCTGACCCGGCATGCGGCCTTTCTGGGAGGGTCCGGTTCAGGGAAAACAACTCTGGCCCTCTCCATGATCGAGAACCTGCTTCTGCGCGGAATTCCGGTCATTCTGATTGACAGAAAAGGTGATCTCTGCAGCTATGCAAATCCGGACGTCTGGCTGGAAAACAACCAGAACAGTTCCCGGGAACTTCGCCAGCGGCTGCGCGAACTGATTGATGTCGCGGTTTATACCCCCGGACGCGTATCGGGGCGACCGATTTCCATTACATTGCTTCCCAACGGTATTGCCGATCTGCCGTCTCACGAACAGCAGCAGCTTGCCAACGTGTCGGCGGCGGCTCTCGGTGATATGCTCCATCTCGGCAATTCAGCCACCCATCAGCGGCAGGAAGGAATTTTAACCGTCGGATTGCGCATGCTCGGTGAAACGGCAATTCGTGAAGTGACGCTGGCGGACCTGATCGGTTTGCTGGAGGATGACTTCACGGAACTGGTCGACGAAACCCAACGCATGGATCCTTCCGGTAAACTGCGCAGGGACCTTGTCGCCCAACTGGATTCATTGCGCCACCGAAACTGGGCCCTTTTCGAGGGCGGTGGCGAGCCTTTGTCCATGGATTCGCTGCTTGGACTCGGACAATATGCCAAGGAGGACAAAACCCGGCTTTCGGTGGTTTACACGGGTTTCCTCGGCGACAACGAGAACATCCTGTTCTGGGTGGCTCAGTTTCTCTCGGAAGCACTCAGATTTTGCCAACGCAATCCGAACGAGGAACTTCAAGCCGTTATCATGTTCGATGAGGCTGACCTCTATATTCCCGCGAATTCAAAACCCGCGACGAAGGAACCTCTGGAGAGCCTGCTGAAACGTGCGCGCTCAGCAGGCATCGGCCTGATGCTGGCCACACAAAGCCCGGGCGACCTCGACTATAAGTCGCGAGATCAAATTACGTCCTGGTTCATAGGAAAGGTGAGGGAAGACACGGCACTCAAGAAACTCAAAGCCGCTTTCTCTAGTGATACAGGCATCGATCCCGTTTCAGCCCTTCCCAATCAGAAAGTGGGAGAGTTCCATTTGATCCAGGAGGGAACGGTGACGCCGATCAAGTCCCATATGTCCCTGATCGAGGCGCAACAGGTTCCGTTCGACAGAATCGAGAAGCTTTCCTCCGTGACGGTCAACCGGCCCAAGAAGCAATTGCTGCTGGATCTCAGTGCCGAAGAAGAGGCAAAAAACAGGGAACAGGAAGAACAGGAGCGGGCACCGCTTAGGATCGAGGTGGAATAAATTCCACCTCGTATTCTACCGGACCAAAGCGATCAGCCAAGATTTGCATTGCGTCTTTCCGGTGGTGTCGTTCTCGCCGGTTTAGCTTTCGCGACAAAGCTGAAAGGCTTTTACCAGGGCTTCTTCCTGGTTTTTAAACGATCCGATTTTTTGTCCGCCTCTCGCCCATCTGTCGATAAACGCATTCGCCTCATCAGACTCGATTTCGGAATGTACACCGAGAGCATGGTAATTTGTCGTATTACCGGAAACTGAGCGAATTAGAATGGCTTTGTTGCCGCCATAGCTTGCCGTGTAAACCTCGCAACGCTTTGGCGCAAGATTGTCAACTTTGGGCACGATAATCGCAGTTTTCTGTTCCCGTGATGTGGTAACCGTGCTGTTGGTATCCACTTTGGGCTTGCCAAGAGAGGCCGTGCGGGACAGGGACTGAGAAGAGCTGATCTGCGTTTTGGGTTTTGCCTGGGCGTAGAGCTCGGCTTTGCTGCAGTGGCCCTTCCTGAACGATCTGGCGACTGACTCAATATCGTTGGAATAGCCCTTGTCGGTGGGAGACCATTTTTTCGTCAGATCCGTGTAGGTTACGGGCCTCTTGAAACCTTGCGCCCAGGGAAGCAGCCATTTCTGAACTTTCCGCGTCCGGTTGGCAACGGGGTTCTCAACGCGCTTGCCGGAGTACATTTGGATGTGCTGCAAATGGGCGAGCACGCCGGTGCTGACATTCTTGAATTTCTCGCCCGCAACGCCGCCGCCTGTCGCACCCAGACCGGCAAAGTTGTTCTGGCTGAAGGCCACATCGCCTTTGCGACCGCTGGGAGCATGGAAACGGAGCCAGTTTGTCTCAACGATCATTTGGAAAAATGCATAGTCCCAGCGAATGCCAAGATTCCGTCCATGGTGCTGATAGTGATCTGCGATCGTGTTGAATTTCGATCTGAGGTTCTTGTTTCTCTTTTTCAGAAACGTCATCAGCCGGTCCGGTGTCACGCAGACGGGAACCTGATTAGACGCGGTCGTGCGGATAGGTGGTGTCTTTGCTGCGTAGGCCAGGGAGCTGACGGAGGTGAAAAACAAGGCAAGGAGAAATACGGATACACGTTTAACCATGATACACATTACTCGACTCTACTAAACTCGGTTACCTAGGGGAGCAGCTGAATTCCGCATCGAATACAGGTCTTGGGAAAATTCTTCAGTGCTCGAAAACTTACTAATTCTTTTCAAGCTAGCGTTCTTAGGGTTAACAAATCGAAAACTTTGGGCGGCAATGCGGCAAATAATCAAATTACTTCTAAAATTTTGAATATTCGGTTCCGGAGTTTCGCGGAGGCGGCAAATTGAACGTCAAAATTCGGCCGATCACTGATGGCTATTTTGAAAGTTTTGAGGGCCTTGGATAATTGTCACAATCAGTCAGTAAAAATTGCGGAATTCACGAAAAGCCTAGCTAATTCAAAGATTTTTCTGTTAAATCCAGAAAAAGATTCGGGCCGTTGACAAGTTCTACAGGGGTGGGCTCGAGGAGATCAGGCGAGAGCCTGATAAGGACCGGCACCAATCTGCCTCGGAGACAGGGATGAGCTTGAAAGACCGACAAATTGGTCTGGGACTGGAACGCTTAGGATTATTTCCCCTCAATCATCCCATAATTGCATTTATTTTATTTGTTGCTATTTCCGCAGCCTGTGTCGTCGGCATTCAGAGACTGAAAGTTGAGGATTCGTTAAGCGAATTGTTCCGGTCCAATACGGCGGAATTCCTTCAATATGAATCCCTGACCCAGCAATTCCCGTCCAGCGAGTTTGATGTTCTCGTGGTCGTTGAAGGTGAAAAGCTCCTGACCCGGCCCTCCCTGGAATCCATTCGGAGCATGATTATCGAACTGCAGTTCGTCGAAGGCATGACAGGACTGGTTTCGATGTTTTCCGCCCGCCAACCGCCCCAGGAAGGTGAAATTCCGCCGCCCCTGTTTCCCGACGAGTTTCCGGAAGGCGCTGAATTCGAGCAGTTATTGGAACGTATTCGATCCAATGAGATCATTAAAGGCAAGTTGCTTTCGGATACCGGTGACCTGGCGCTGGTGGTGATTGCGCTGGATCGGAAAGTCGTTTCGAGCAAGGGGCTGCGGGAGGTTGTTGGTGAAATTCAGGGCATCGTGGATACGGAACTCAAAGACACGGGCCTGATCGCGCAACTGTCCGGCGCTCCCGTCATGCAGCTTGAAATTCGAAATGCGGTCGAGCGGGACAGGCTCATTTATAATGGCCTCGGATTTTTAATCGGTGCTCTCATCGCCATCCTCTTCTTCCGGCAATTTTCAATGATGGTCATCGCCGCCGCGCCGCCGGCCATCGCGATTTTGTGGTCTCTCGGAATTCTCGGCTGGATGGATTTCAGACTGAACCTGTTTCTCAACATAATGTCGCCGTTGATCATGGTCATGGGCTTCTCGGACACCATGCAGATTACCTTTGCCATGCGCGACCGGTTGCTGGCCGGGGACGACAAGAGAACGGCCATCCGCTATGCCATTTTGACAGTTGGTCCCGCCTGTGTGGTTACAGTGATGACCGCGGCGGCTTCCTTTGTGACACTTCTTTTTTCAAGTTCTGCCCTGATCCGCACCTTTGGCGCTGCCGGTGCGCTGTCAACGCTCATCGCCTATGTTTCGGTCATTGGCTTGATGCCGTTGTTTGCCATGATCCTGATCCGTGATAATTCCAAAATTTCCACCGGGTCTCAGAGCCAGGACCGCGCGGTAAACTGGTTGCGCTCCATTTGCGGCTGGATTGCCGATAAGATTATCGGCCGGCCCGTGTTCTATTCCGCGCTTGGCGTCGGTCTGGTTATCGCCTTCGGCTATGCACACCTGACACTCGAGCCCCGTTACCGGCTGGCAGATCAGGTGCCGGACCGGGAGCAGGCCGTTGAGGCGAGCAACCGGCTGGACACGAAATTGACGGGCGCCAATCCCGTGCATGTGCTGATTGAATTACCGGAACAGATGGAACTCTATACGGACGATGCGCTCTCGATCATCCGGACTGTTCACACGAATGTGGAAGGACAAGAGGGTTTCGGCAATGTCTGGTCCGTCTACACGCTGCAGAAATGGCTTGAAGAGGCCAACAAGCCGGGCATTCCCGTTTTGCGGCAATATATTGATCTGCTGCCGGAACATCTGACATCGCGGTTTGTGGCGGGCAATGAGAAGGCGGTCGTTGTCACCGGGCGCATTCCCGATATCGATTCGAGCCGTATCTCTCCACTGATCGATCAACTGGACCAGAAACTCGACACTGTGAGGAAGCAGTTTCCGGAAGTCAAAATTTCGGTCACGGGACTGTCGGCCATCGCTGCACGTAACAGCGGTTCGATGATCGAACAACTGAATTTCGGTTTGACGGCGGAAATGGTTTTCGTCGCCATGCTGATCGGTATCGCATTCCGATCGGTGATAATCGCCTTTATCTGCATCATGCCTGGCTTGTTTCCGATTATTGCCTCGGGGACATTGTTGGCTTTTACCGGCGAGGGATTGCAGTTCGCGAGTATCGTTGCTTTGATTGTCGCCTTTGGTCTTGGGCTGGACGCGACGATCCACTACCTCAATCGCCTGCGCCTTGAGGATGATCCCAATGAGGACCCGGCGATTGGCATAAAGCGCGCAACGGTCCTTGTGGGACCGGCACTCATATTGACCACCATTGTTCTGGCCTGCGGGCTCGCGGTGACCATGTTTTCGGATCTTCCCAGTCTAAGGCTGTTCGGACGGCTGTGTGCCGTGACATTGATGGCGGCACTTGTCGGCGATCTGCTGATCCTGCCGGCGACGCTTCTGCTGGTGAGGAAGGTTCAGAGGCGGTTCAGAAAAAGCGCAAACCCCGGTACGGCCTGAGCTCTGAAAATCCATGTAACATAGTCGGTCACGGCAAGCGGCAATTAGCTGTCGAGGAAACCCCGTTTTTCGAGCAGTGGTTCGATTTCCGGCAAACGCCCTCTGAAATGCTTGTAAGCCAGGTCCGGAGGCTCCGAACTGCCGGAGGAATAAATGTGATTTTTAAGGCGGGAAGCTATTTCCGGATCGAATATGTCTCCCGATTCTTCGAAAGCCGCAAACGCATCCGCGTCCATGACTTCCGACCACATATAACTGTAATATCCGGACGCATACCCGGGGCCGGAGAACAGGTGAGAGAAATGGCTCAGCCGATGGCGCATTGAAATTTCTTTAGGCATATCTATGTTTTGAAGGCATTCATTTTCAATTTCCAGGACCTCGGAATCCACCCTTGAATCGCGTTTGTGAATTTCCAGATCGACAATTGCCGAAGCCAGATATTCGACAGTCGCAAATCCCTGATTGAAGTTGCGGGCCCTAAGAATACGATCGACAAGCGCGTCGGATATGGGTTCGCCGGTCTGGTAGTGCACCGCATAGCTTTTGAGTATCTCCGACTGTGACAACCAGTGCTCAAAAAGCTGCGAAGGTAATTCCACAAAATCTCTGGCAACACGCGTTCCCGCAATCCTCGGATAGGTGACATCAGACAACAGCCCGTGCAGAGCGTGGCCGAATTCATGAAACAGTGTCCGGGCATCATCGAAGCTCAATAGCGACGGCATGCCTTCGCCGCCCTTAACAAAATTCATGACATTGATGATGATCGGCCGCACGGGTCCGTTCAGGTTCTCCTGGGTTCTGAAGCCGCTCATCCAGGCGCCGCTGCGCTTGGACGGTCGTGCAAAATAATCTCCCAGGAACAAACCGACATGGGTGCCCTCGGAGTCCGTGACTTCCCATGCCCTGACATCGGGATGGTACAGCCTGAGGTCTTCGACTTTTTTGAATTCCAGTCCGAACAGCCGCTGCGCCGTATGGAAAGCCGCGTCGATCATCTTCTCGAGCTGAAAATAAGGTTTGATTTCCGTCTCACTGATATCAAACTCGGTACTCCGGACTTTTTCCGCATAGTAACGCCAGTCCCAGGGCTCGACTTTAAAATTCTCACCGCTTGTTTCGATCAGGTCCTGGAGCTTGTCACGTTCCACCGCGGCAGTTTGTTTGGCCGGTTCCCACACCGCGTTCAGAAGGTCCGAAACGGCTGTGCTGGATTTCGCCATGGAGTCATCCAGCTTGAAATCAGCGTAGTTGCGATATCCCAGCAGATTGGCCAGCTCCAGTCTCAGATCCAGAATTTCCTTTATGTTATCAAGATTGTTTGTCTCGCCATCGCCCACGCCGCGATCAACCCATGCCTGGAAGGCTTGCTCGCGCAAATCCCGCCGCTCTGAGAACTGCAGAAAAGGTTCAATACTTGAACGCGCCAGGGTGATAACATGCTTGCCGTTCAGCCCGTTTTCCACCGCCGTGGTCGCCGCCGCCTCGCGCGCGAATTCAGGGAGGCCGCGCAAATCATTTTCGGATTCCAAAACAAGCTGGAAACCTTTTTCGTCGGCCAGAACATTTTGAGTAAAACTGGTCGACAGGCTTGCCAGGCGGGCATTGATTTCCGTCATCCTGTCTTTTTCGGAGGAACCGAGCTTCGCTCCCGAGCGAACAAAGTCTGTGTGATAGCGCTCGAGGACCCGTCGCTGCTCAGGGCTCAGGTCGAGATCGGACTGGCTCTCAAACAGCCTGTCGATGCGCTCAAAGAGTTTCGGATTGAGGCCGATTTCGCTGTAATGACGTGCAAGAATAGGTGAGATCCTGCTTTCAATCTTCTGCAGATCTTCGTTCGTATCCGTTCCGCATAGATTGAAAAAAACCGACGATACTTTTCTCAAAAGTTTCCCCGAGGATTCGAGGCGATCGATTGTATTTTCAAAGGTCGCGGGGTCCGGATTGTCTGCAATTTCCTGAACTTCCTGTTTGTTCTGGGCCAGCGCCTGGTCAAAGGCCGGTTCAAAATGCCGGTGTTCAATGCGGTCGAACGGTGGAATCTCAAAGGGTGCCGTCCAGTCAACAAGAAGAGGATTTTGCTGTTCTGTCATCGATTATCGACCTTTTAGAATTGCCTGAATGCTTCAATTAGGGGCTCGATGAGCAAAAATCAATCACTATCAGGCGAGCAGGGCCAGGCCGGAAAAGTTCGGCAAGCTGATCGCTTTCCCTATATCAGTATGCGCCAATAGCGAATGTGCCGTTTGGATCTGACGTTAAAATCAAAAACAGCGCCGCACCCAGCAGCGCATAGTTTTTGTTCGCGGATGACTGGTGGCCGGCATAGGTGGACGCTCTGAGCTGCTCGACCAGCTCCGGATCATTTTTCCCGTCGAGTGAAGCGACAAGGTCCAGGGCCTGGTCACGTTCTTTCAGGTGAACGACGATACCGGGGACCGTAAAGAGAAAGAGCAGAAATGCCGCTAATTTGGTCTGGATTCCGAGTATCAATCCCAGGCTGCCGAGATACATGCAGAGAACACCGGCATAGGCGATTAATTTGGCGACGGCCTGGTTGTTTTCAAAAGGCGTATTGTCGAGCAGGACGGATGTTCGCGTAACCGTTCGCGCCCGCACGGTTTCGTTTCGGGAAATCATCCAGGCGCCGTGTAAGTAGACATAGGCCACCGCGATTCGCAAAATCAGCAAAGCCAGATCATCAGCCGCAAAATCCATTGTAATGCCTTTTTTTGTGTCGTTTATTGAAAAATATAGAGGGGGGTTGTCCAGGCTCGATGACCGTCAATCTGGGTTACCCTGATATAGGGGCGGGTGTCGCCGTCGGGGCGAACGGCAAACTCTTTTGTTAGGTTCATTCGGGTATCACTCAGTTCATCTGGTAGCCGGAAAATCCGAATGGCCCGGTCCAGTCCGCCGCCGTCAAAACGCAAATCGTCGAATCCGATCTCGGAGATATCTATTTCGGTTTTCACACAAGGCGTGTCGATGAAAATGCGGCCTGGGTTCCGGTCTTTGAGCCAGATATCGAGCCCGCAAAAATTACCCGCCGTCACAGCTTTCCAGGAAACCGACTGTTCGTCCGAGTCCCGGATACCGCGATCCAGGTTCCAGTTGTTGAACATTTGCACATCGGTAATCGAATTGCCCTCGATCCTTAACGTTCCATCCCAGGTTGTTGTTCGGGCCCGACCGCGATATTCGGCACCCTGGAAAACAAGCCGGATGCGGGATCCGAGATCATCATCGCTATAATTTCGTTGCGTTTCAATCAGGTCAGGTCCATCAAAGATATCCAGACGTTCCAGAGGGCCGGAACCGTTCACATCGATGTTCAAAAGGAAGCTGTCATCCTGGGTCTGGACGATGTCGCCCATGATTGCGGATTTGCTAGGGATTTTCTCAGAAGGACCCAGTTTCGGATCGTTTTCGAAGATCGAGGATTCGGATTCGAATTGCGCTTCAATGTCGATATACAAACGAGTGCCGGTGGTTCCGAAATGATGCCGCCGCCGCATGGCCTTGAAAATTCCGTCGCGGTCAAGTTCCGGGGCTATGAAGCAAGTCAGTCCGCCATAGGATCCGAAGAAACTGGCACCGGGATAGCTGGCCCCCACCCGGCCTTTATGGCCGTCCGAGTTGGCGACAACGCCGATCCGATAATCCTTTTCGAAGGCATCCTGCAACAGCCACTCGAAGGTGCCCCATGACGAGTGGACTTCGATCGACTTCTCCAGCCGGCCGTCATGAGCATACTGGATGTCCGCATAGCGCCCACCGCAATGGGCCCAACAGACGCAATCTTCGCCGGTCAGTTTTTCAAAAAGCTGGTGGGCATTGTGAGCATCCCGGTCCTCGTCGCTGAGATCCGGGATTTGCGCATGCGATGAGCGGATGATGGGGCCGTTTTCGTGGCGAAAAAAGACATTTCGATCACCGCCGACAGATGTATTTGCGGACCACTCATATCCGGGGATGCAAACGAATTTTCCGGGACGGTCAAGTTCCGCTGTGAGCGCATTCAGCTCTTCCCAGAATTCCGTTGTGATCTGAAAATCATTTCCTTGATGTGCGCAGGCATCAAGAAATGCCCGGTCACGGCCAAATTCGAAATATTCCCGGGCCGTATTTGTACCCAGGGTCTCATTGGACTGACCGTGGAGGTCGGCCCAGTAGTGAACGTCCGTGGCCTTTTCGACAATACGCAGCGGGTTGGTCTGGCACAGGAGGGAGCCATCACTTCTCTCCACCCGAATGACCAGATCACCCGGGCTTTCACAGGAGAGGTTTTCCACAAAGTGAGAAAACTGGCCGGCCGGGAAACGGGATTCGCTGGGCAGACCGGCGACGGGCATGTTTGCGCGCAGTACCAGATTTTCGTCAATACGATTACTGGGATTGCCCCAGGCATCGTCGCTTTTAACAGCCAGCCGGAATTCTTCACCGACGCGTCTCAGGGTCGGCAATGCGGATCGCCAGGTTACCGGATCGCCTGGAACAATTTTGATTTTGGGACTTTCAGGAAGGGCAACGTAATCATAAGTCGCGATCGGATCGGCAAAAACGCGGAATTCAAATTCGGTCTCACAGTAAGTCTGTAATCGGACACCCTTGGAACCCCATCGCGGATCGCCGAAGCGGATCGTGATTTTGTCTCCTTCGCTGAGAAAGTGTTTTTTGACACCAATGTAAAGACTGCGGCTCCAGGGACGAATATTACGCTTAAATTCCCAGCGATAATCTAGTTCCGCTCCGTTCGAGGCTTCGATTGTCGTATATCCGGGAGCTGCGGGATCATCAAACTGAACGGGTCCGAAATCCGTCGCGAAACGCATGCCGATTTTGATCGAGCCCGTATCATCGATACCAAATCTTCCGGCTTCATAGACCAAAGTGAAGCTCTGCCAGGATCCCGCATCGAATTCTCCCTCAGGTTCCAGGGTTGCGGAGCCCATAAATTCAGGTCGATAGGTTGAGTACGGCATCGGAGGGATCTCCTGAAAATCATCAAGGAATGGAATGAATTAGCTTCAGAAGATTTGTGATAATTTATATCGAGATTGAAGTTAAGAGGAAAATCAATAATTGTCGTATTTCAGGAGAAGAAAAATACAATCCGGAAACTGAAGCGTCAGGAATTGGATTTGGCGTTGGGATAAAAAAGAAGCTCTCCATTTTTTCTGAAAGAGGCAATGGCAGCTTGCCCCTCTTCGGAAATTAACCAGTCAATGAACAGCTGGCCTTCGTCAGATTTGATATGAGGGAATTTCATCGGATTGACCAATATCACCCCATAAGGATTAAACAGGTTCTTGTCGCCCTCGACGAGCAGATTCAAATTGCCCTTGTTGTTGAAGCTGAGCCAGGTCCCCCGGTCGGACAGGGTATAGGCATCTTTACTGGCGCTGAAATTCAGGGCAATCCCCATGCCAGATCCGATTTCGAGATACCATTTCCCTGAATGGTTTTCAGTGTCGACTTTAGCCCGTTTCCAGAGCTCCAGTTCTTTTTTATGCGTTCCCGACTGATCACCGCGGGATACGAAACTGGATTTGGTTTGTGCGATTTTCTTCAATGCGCCAACCGCATCCCTCATGCCGCTAATTTGGGCGGGGTCTGACTTGTCTCCGACGATGACAAAATCATTGTACATGACATCAAAGCGTCGGACGCCATAACCTCTCTCAACAAAGTTCAATTCGGAAGGTTTGTGGTGGACCAGCAAAACATCAGCGTCACCATTTTGGGCAATCCGGATGGCCTGGCCCGTGCCAACAGCAACAACCCGAACCTGGATCCCGGTTTTCTGTTCAAACAGGGGCAGAATGTGAGAGAAAAAGCCGGAATCCTGGGTCGATGTCGTCGATGCCAGAGTTATGAATTTATCCGAAGCCTTAAGCGGCGTGATGGTGGCCAAAGCGAAAAACAGCAAGCTGACAAGTGTCGTCTCCAGCCTTTTCATAATCAGAACCCCTGTATCCCGGTCATTATCACAAATCGCTATGATAATTTACGCATAACGCTTATCGGTTTGTAAAGGAGCCGGAATTCGATGTAAACCTTCTTGTGAAAATGCTCCAATTCCTCAGGTATGATTTTCCGGTTAGACCAATGAAAAAATCAGTTCCAGCTTCCAAATCTTCGGACAATCCGGTTCGTCTGCAGATAAAAATTCGTCTAAACGATGGTGTGATCGGTCCTGGAAAAATCGAACTGCTTACCCATTTGGCAGAGGAGGGCAGCATCACGGCCGCTGCGCGCAAAATGAGCATGAACTACCGGCGTGCCTGGCATCTGATCAATACTTTGGAGATCGCGATAGGTGTTTCCATAGTCGAAACCGAGATCGGCGGCGCGGGCGGCGGTGGTGCGCGGCTGACGGAGTTTGGTACGGAGCTGGTGGACCGATTCCAGGAGATGAGAGCGAATATGGAAAAAGTTTCCGTCGAGTTTACAGATTGGCTTGAAAGTTCAATTCATAGCGCGTCGGAATAATGGTTCGGATGTCGGACTTGAAGCGTATACTTCAGGGGCGATGGGACAATAAGCTTTTGATTACCGGGAGCCATACTTGAATCAAGATCCGCAACTTGTTTCAGCGAGACCACGTCGGAGCTGGCCCCTGTTGCCGACACTATTAACGAGTATCGGCCTGCTCGTCTTCCTGTCGCTGGGAACGGTCCTGGCGATCCAGTGGCTATCGAGTGGCCGGGTTATGACGGAACTGGGTGGAATTCTGATAAACAACCGCTTTAATCAGGTGGAGACGGAGCTCAGGAGCGAATTCCAGGCGGCCCAGAAGGCTTCTGACTTCATAACCGAGGCCCTGCAAATCCAGACTTACGACTATGACAATCCCGCCGGTCTAACGGACCTCTTTAAAGGTGTGATGATACCGGCCGAGTATATTACAGGGATCGTATTTGTCAGGCCGGACTTCCGGGGCTACAGCGTCCTGCGGAATGCACAGGGGGATCTTGATACCAATCTTTTCAGCGTGCAGGAAAACCTGAACAGTCGGCTCTACCAGATTGTCGTTGATTCTCGAGACAGGCGTGAGCCCTTCTGGGGGCCGCCCGTTTACAGTGCCATCTTGAAGCAGACACTTCTCGGACTGCGAACGCCGATCCATAGAGATGATGAGTATCTTGGGTTTTTGGCCATTTCCATATCCATTGAGGCCCTGTCCGAATTGACGGCAAAGTTGCAAATACCGGAATTATCAACCGTCTTCGTTCTCTTCGGCGAAAACAATGTGATCGCTCACCCGAATATCCAGTCCGGACTTAATGTGCTGTCCGCTGAACGGCCTCTGCCCTCCCGGCAGGATATCTCCGATCCGGTCATCCGTTCCCTGCATCTTGCAAAACCGTTTAATCGACCATTGATCAAAGCTCCGGAGGGAACCGAACTACTGGCAGTGAATGTCGAAAATCAGGATTACCTGATTTTCAGAAAGGAAATTAATGAGTTCGGTGATTTTCCGGTCATTCTTGGATTTTATGGCCTGCAGTCTTCCATAGGAGCGCCGATCCGGATTCTGGTTGGCGCGGTCGCGGTTGGAATTGTCCTGTTGATCATCGCCCTGGTTCTTGCTGCTGTCATTGCGCGCCTGATTTCCCGGCCCGTAGGCCGCACCGCCGCGCGGGCGAATACAATTGCCAATCTCGATTTCGAAGATCTTCGACCCCTGGCCCCCAGCAAATTCCGTGAACTCAACGACCTCGCCTCCTCCTTCAATATTATGACGGACGGTTTGAAACTGTTCGGACGATATGTGCCGCGAACCCTTGTGCAACACCTCATGCGGGAGGGAGAAAACCGAATTCGCAGCGAAGAGCGTGAGCTGACTGTCATGTTTACGGACATTGTGGGATTCGCCTCACTTTGCGAGGAAATGGATGCAAGCGAGGTCGCGCAGTTCATCAATCAGCATATCGGAATTGTTGCTAAATGCATTGCCGCCCATGAGGGTACCATTGACAAATATATCGGTGACGCGGTCATGGCTTTTTGGGGAGCGCCCAACCAGATTGAAAATTCGGCGTCGCCGGCTGCGAAAGCCGCGCTGATGATCCGGGATGAATTAGCTAAAGACAATGATATAAGGGTTTCCAAAGGGGAACTCCCGATCAAAATGCGCATCGGCCTTCACACGGGTCCCTTGATTGTGGGGGATATCGGCTCTCAGGACCGGATCAATTATACTGTGGTTGGGGATGCGGTGAATGTCGCCCAGAGACTGGAAGCGCTGGGCAAGGAAGTTGGAGAGGATGAAGACTGCGTCATTCTGCTCAGCGAGGAGACGTTCAGGAAACTGCCCGATGATTTCCAGGTCACACCCCAGGGAGCCTACAACGTGAAAGGGCGGGCGGGTAAGGTCAATATTTACCGCCTCGACCGGTTCGAGTCATAAATTGAATAGGGAGAAAACTTGGTATGAAAATTCTGGTGTTGCCGGGAGATGGCATCGGGCCCGAAATCACGGAATCGACGCTGAAGGTCCTGGATTCGGTACAAAAGAAATCAGACATCACTCTGGACCTTGAGCATGAAGTTGCGGGCATTGAGTCGTACAAGAAATATGGAACGACCTGCCGCGATGAAATGCTGGAGAAAGCCGTCGCTAGCGATGGCGTTCTGCTGGGGCCAATTTCACACCTGCAATATCCGGAGTTCGGGACAGGTGGCGTGAATGTTTCCGCAGTTTTCCGGTCAAAACTCGATCTATATGCAAATGTTCGCCCCGCTCACAGTTGGAAAAATCTTCCGAACAAGGCCGGTGAAGATTTCGATCTCGTTATAATGCGTGAGGCGACAGAGGGCTTTTATCCCGACCGCAACATGTACGCGGGAAGTGGAGAGTTCATGCCGGATGAAAACACAGCCATGTCGATCCGGAAGATTACGGCGAAAGCGAGTGAGAGGATCGCACGCCGTTCCTTTGAACTTGCGCAAACCCGTAGAAAGAAAGTGACAGCGGTGCACAAGTCCAACACGTTCATTCTAACCGATGGATTGTTTCTTCGGGAGGTGCGAAAGGTGGCTGAGGACTTTCCTGATGTTGTGCTGGAAGAACGTATTGTGGATGCCATGGCTGCACTCCTGGTCCGGCATCCTTCAGAGTTCGACGTCGTCTGTGCCACGAATTTCCACGCGGATATCCTGTCGGACCTTGCTTCGGAACTCTCCGGCAGTCTGGGGCTGGCCGGTTCGGTTAATGCTGGCGACAATCTGTGTGCCGCTCAGGCGCAACACGGTTCAGCACCGGATATCGAGGGCCGGAATATTGCCAATCCGACTTCGCTGATCCTTTCCGCATCGATGATGCTCGAGTGGTTCGGCAACAGGACAAATCAGGCATCCTATTCGGACGCGGCCACCCGGATTGAAGCGGCCGTCGCGCGGACAATTGAAAATGAAGAGTCAAGAACGGCTGATCTTGGCGGCAATCTGGGCACCAAAGAGTTCACCGAATATGTCGTCGGTCACATCGAGCAGGCGGACTAAGTGCTGTCAAACCGCTCAAGTTTGTATGTCTGAGTCGGCGGAACAACCAAATTTTTCAAAACCAGTTACAGGAGAGGAAACCACGTGTCAGAACGATCCGTTTTTAATTTTCTCAATCCGGAAGGTGGAATTCCGAGAGAACTCACCGATGGAATGGCGACCAATATATTTTTCGGAGACAATGTGATGATTTCTCTGGTGCGATGTGAGCCGCATGCGAAGGGATCACTCCACTCTCATGCCGAAGAGCAATGGGGGATCATGCTTGAGGGAAGCGGCAAGCGCATCCAGGGCGATGAAACTTTCGAAGTTAAGAAAGGAGATTTCTGGAAAACGCCCGGCGGTACCGAGCATACATTCGAAGCGGGAGAAGAGGGGGCGTTTGTGATCGATATTTTCAGCCCGCCGCGGGATGATTATCGTACCGCAGGATCCGGATTTGGCAAAAAGTAGCCCATTCGCGTCATATCGAAGTCACGGAAGTCACGAGTTTCACGTTCCCGGACCGAGAGGTATCACGGATCTTTCCCAATGAGATCCCGAAGCAATAATGCAGGCGACATCATCGGTATTTATTATGGCCAGTGTCCAGCTCCCGGCTTCCGACCTAAACAGCTGTATCATGACTTTTTCATCGATGAGACCGTCGGCAAATGGCTTCTCGAGGTAACGTTTCTCGACGAATTCAGCCAGTTTGTCGTATGCGAGACAGGACTCGGCCTGAACAAGGCCAGTCGAGGAAACCAGATGTATCGACAGAATTGCAGCAAGTGCGCCAGTTAGGAGGCGAAATCTGTGAAAATAGGTCATATTCCTGCCTTTCACGAAAATTGCGATCGCCGCGGACATGTTGGAAATCGAGGATCGTCCAGCTCAATCAGGCAATATTTCGAAAGAGATCAACAAATAGCTGGTCGATTGCGCCTGTAAATCGGTATCTAGGCTACAAACAAAGCTCTCTACTATAAAGATGGGAAGGGTCGATACGCGATTCAAAACAAAAAATCGTCACGTCTCGTTGAATGCCGATTGACGAAAGAACCCTCGTCCAGGTACCAGACGTGTTGAGACATTGTACGAATTTCTCGACAGTGCTACACCAAGCGTCATTGAATAAATCGATAATATTTTCAAATGAACCCTTACAGCAATAGGCAACACCCTCAAAATCGATTAAGAATTTCAACAGGCGTGTCAGTCGACAGGTGAAATAGTAGGTATCATTAAGTGTTCCTGAAGATTTCATCGATTATGACTGACGGGAACCGCTAATGTGAGTGTTAGATTTCGACAGCTATGGAATTTTCGTCGATTATAGCATCTGGGCTCGGAGTGCCCGACGTTGCAGGGCAAATATTGCTGGCGATGTTTCTGTTCATTTCGAAACACCTTATCGCAGATTTCTATCTTCAGACGACCTACCAGGTATTGAATAAGGGGACCTATTTTCACCCCGGCGGCATTCTCCACTCAGCCATCCATGTGATCGGATCAGCTCCGATAATCTACTTTGTGTTTGCTCCTGCAGGTAGCTTGCTCATTTTGCTTCTGGTGGCTGAATTCGTCATTCACTATCATCTTGACTGGTGCAAGGAGCGTATCGTTCACAACAAACAATGGACGACACAGCAGACATCATTTTGGATCGCCCTTGGCACCGATCAGTTCCTGCACCAGATAACTTACATTCTGATGATCGCAATATTGATCGCGAACTGATCTTGAACACCGTTTCCCGGGTTTATAACAGTGCTGATATCTCGCGATTGGCAAATTCCAGCCGGTCCGAAAGAATTCGGATGATGAATTTGTGAAACGCCGCTGCGGCTTCGGGATCGTTTTTCTGCATCTCTTCAAATGCGCTTTTCGAAAGGCTGTAAACGACTGTCGGTTCTTCGGCGATCACGTTCGCGGTTCGCCGTGCGCTGCGGTAAAAACCCATTTCTCCGACCACCGTTCGACCGCGCATGCGCCGTAGCCGCATGTGATTGCCCTTATTGTCGCTAATCGTTATGGCGATGCATCCCTTGGTTATGAGTTCGATGCTGTTGGCATCCGTGCCCTGCTCATAAACCACATCTTCGGTGTCAAACTCGGTACGCTGGAAATATTTCGCCAGATCCAGATCATCGACTTTGGCTCCGAGTTCGGCACGAAACCAGTCTTCGATACTGTCTATGGATTCCAACTCAATGATGGTTTCGCCCAACAGGCACACCTCGCACCATTCAAGCGCTTCGTTTCTATTGTCGAATATGCGGTCTGAAACCTTGTCCGAGAGCCTGGATTTCTGCAGTTCGATCTTGAGGTTTTCCGGTAAACTGGCCAGGACGAGTTTCACGTCTCTTTGCTGGCAGTAATTTTTCAGTTTGACCAGGCTCAGCAATGCCGAGGAATCGATGCCCGTGACCTCGGCAAAGTCGAGAATTACATAACCGATCGGCGGGTCCGTCTGTTCGTCGATACTCTTGCGAATTCTTTCAAACAGGCCATTGGACGACCCAAAGAAGATAAAACCCGATAACCAGAAGACATGGATACGATCGCCATTATCCATCAGCATGCGATTTTCTTCCGCGGCACGATCAACGATGCTGGAGAATGTCGATCGTGTGAGATGACGCCGCACAACGCCGATGCGCCCATAGCTGAAGGCAAACATCAGGCAGGCGCCAACCAGACCGAGGGCTACGCCAAGCAAATAACCGGCATAAACAATGACCAGCATGATCGCCAGTGCCAGCACAAAATCAGTCCATGACCTCAGGGTGGGAGACTGCAGAAGAGCCTGATTCAAAATGACAAGTCCCAGATAGGTCAGTAATCCCCCGAGAATTGGCTTCGGAACCAGCATTGCGACCTCCGAGCCGATCAGCAGGATAACGCCGCAGAACAGGGCGGCGAACATGCCGGACAAGCGGGATATGGCCCCGGCTTCCGAAATAAGAACACTGCCGTTCAGTGAGAGATTGCCGGCCACGCCGCCAAACAGTGCGGCGATCATGTTGCCAAATCCATTGGTGCGCAATTCACTGTCCAGGTCGGTACTCTTGCCTTTGGAAACTTCGAGGCTGGAAACATCCAGCAGCATCGATATCGCCGTAACGCCGCATACAGCGCCAATTTCCGCGGAATTGCGAAGTATGCTGCCCCAGTCAATACCATGCTTGGCAATTGCGGCGACCGGCATCCAGAACGTGAAGTCATCCTGCGCCGAGAGATACCAACCTGTGCTCGCTCCTGCGGGAGCCCAGGGACCCAGCAGGTAGGCGTCAATACCGGCAACCGCAATGAAAAAACAAACGGGCAGAACGAGAAAACTTTTTGTCCTGATGCGCACCAGGAAAATCAGGATGGCGAACCCGAGGCCAACGACAATTTTGAGGCCATGTTCCTGGCTGAGCAGGTTTAAGTAAACAGACAGATCCGTTCCCATTGGCAACTCGGTCATGACATCGATACCGCCAAAGATCAAAATACACCCTGATGCGGCCAGGAATCCGCCGATGACCGGATAGGGGACAAATCTGAGGGAAAGTCCAAGTCGAAAAGTTCCCAGCAGGAATAAGACTATGCCGGTCAAAAAAGTTGCGAAAGTTATCGCGATCATGATCTGGATGACGATGATTTCCTCGGCAACGCCCTGGGCTGCCATCTGTGATGACATGGAAGCGGCCAGGACGCCCATAACGGCAACGGCCGGTGTGTCGGGTCCGGCATCGGCCGGGGCCAGGCGTGTCGTCGCCGAGACGATGAGACCGGTAATCAGGGAACCGGTGAGGAGAGCCGTCAATCCCAGGGAAATACCGCTCGAAATCGATCCCTGAAATATGAGAGCGCTGAATGAAATACAGTAGGCGACAGTGACCAGGGAAGCGATCGCTCCGGCCGCCATATCCCGGGAGACGGTTTCCGTCGTGTGCTTGTGGTCTTTCAGAGAGAGCCAAATGGAACTTGCCCCCGCTTTCGACTGCGGAGAATGGGTGTTATGTTGGATCTCATCTGTCATCTGGAATAATTTGTTTACATTCAAATATACGGGTTGTCTCGATTATAGTCCAAAGCCTGTATTTTTTTACACGACCGGGGCAACACGAGTTTCCCGCCGGATTTATCATTCAGGTTGTTCTTTTTTAACTGCGGATTATTTGATAGCTCTGTTGCTGGAATTCCTGTCTGAGAGTTGGAAGTGAAACATGTGGAAGCAGATTGACGCCGCTGCGGCAAAAAACAGAATATTCCTGCCAGATGAATACGCATTTGTCGACGTTCGGGAAGCCGGTGAATTCGGGGAAGGTCAGGCCCTGTTTTCCATCAATATTCCCTACAGTCGCCTGGAGTTGGAATTCCAGCGACGACAGATCAGGCAGGCGGTCCCCATTGTATTGATCGACGCGGGTAACGGTATCGCCGAGAAAGCCGCCCGGAGGCTGGAAGACCTGCATTTCGGCGATATTTCTATCGTTGAAGGCGGAATTAGGGCCTGGAAAAAGGCAGGTTTCAATCTCTTCAAAGGGGTTCATGTCCCGAGCAAGGCATTTGGAGAACTGGTTGAAATTGAAAATGGTACACCGCACATATCGGCCCAACAACTTCAGGACCTGAAACAAAGCGGTGAAGGGTTCGTTATTCTCGACGGCCGGACACCGGAGGAGTACTGGAAGATGACGATCCCCGGAGCCCGGTGCTGTCCCAATGCGGAGCTGGGTCATCGGCTGCCGCAAATCGTAGACGACAGTTCGACGAAAATCGTGGTTAATTGCGCCGGGCGGACCCGCAGCATTATTGGTGCCCAGTCTCTCATTCATATGGGATTGGAGAATCCGATCGTTGCCCTGGAGAACGGAACCCAGGGCTGGCAACTGGCCGGCCTGGACTTGGAATTCGGCACAGATCCTCAGCCTTTTTCAGAATTTTCGGCGTCACAGATCGAGCTATCCAGAAATCAAGGGGCAAAATTGCGGCAGAAATTCAGTATTCCAGCAACAGACTTGCAGGAACTTGAGTCGTGGCTGAGTGAAAAAGACAGGACGACCTATTTGTTTGACGTGCGCACGACGGCGGAATTTACCGATGGTCACTATCAGCCGGCAATTCATGCCCCCGGCGGACAACTGGTTCAGGCAACGGACAACTGGATGACTGTCCGAGGCGCGAGGACCGTGTTGATTGATGATACCGGACTGCGGGCAAGCGCCACCGCCATGTGGCTGCAACAGATGGGACATGATGTCTATGTTTGCACGCTTGACGAAAACAAAGTCGAAGCGGATGCGTGGACCGGCGGTGCCGCGGTCTCCGATGCCGACCAAGGGAAAGGAGGCGCCTACATTCCCGATTCACTTCCTGAGGTTTCTGCAGATGAACTAGTTAGACTCGTCGGTGATGGAATTCAGATAATCGATCTGCGGTCGAGCATGGACTTCAGAGCGTGTCACCTGGAGGGGGCCCAGTGGTCCATTCGACCGGAAATCTCCCAATCCAAAATAGACTTGGACCGAGATATTCTGCTGATCAGCGAGACGAAATCCATAGCTGAACTGGCCGCCATTGATCTGTTAAGCCAGGGTGCCCGGAAAATCGTTACGTCCCAGACAG
>JANQOC010000732.1 GCA_028279265.1 Hyphomicrobiales bacterium | reverse complement strand
TAACGCCATCCCGGATAACGTCATACTGGGCTGCACCCACTATCATCTGATCAAGGATTTGTTTGCGGAATATCTGCCCGCCCGGACGCGCATCCTGAGCCAGCCCAGGATCGTCGCCGACAGCCTGGAGCACTACCTCCTGCACCATCCTGAATATCTGGGCGCGCCAACGGATCAACAGGGTTCGCGTGTGTACACCACAGGCGACGTCGATCGCGTTAACACCCAGCTCAGCCTGTTCGGCGACACGCAAATCGTATTCGAGGGGTTGACCCAGCAGCGTGTCTGCTAGGTCGATTCCTTTTCTTCCTGCGCGATTTCTTCACCGGACTCCTGGTCCACGACCTTCATAGAGAGGCGGACTTTGCCGCGGTCATCAAATCCCATCAACTTCACGAACACTTCCTCGCCCTCTTTGACGATATCCGTGACATTGTTCACGCGTTTCGGCGCGAGCTGGGAAATATGCACCAGGCCATCCTTGGCTCCGAAGAAATTCACGAAAGCTCCGAAGTCCATGATCTTCACGACTTTGCCGCGATAAATTTTTCCGACTTCGGGATCCATTGCAATTTCTTTGATCTGGGTCATCGCCGCTTCGATCGACTTGCCGTCGGCGGCTGCAACCTTCACTGTACCATCGTCGGAAATATCGATCTTGGCGCCGGTTTCTTCGACAATTCCCCGGATAACCGAACCGCCGGAACCGATAACTTCCCGGATTTTGTCCGTCGGGATCGTGAAGGATTCGATACGCGGCGCGTACTCCCCGAGCTCCGAACGGGATTCCTTGAGAGCTTTGTTCATCTCTCCCAGAATATGCATGCGGCCGGATTTCGCCTGCTCAAGAGCCACTTTCATGATCTCTTCGGTGATACCCGTGATTTTGATATCCATCTGAAGCGACGTGATCCCCTCAGAGGTCCCCGCGACTTTGAAGTCCATGTCGCCGAGATGGTCCTCGTCACCGAGAATATCGGAAAGGACGGCAAATTCGTCACCGTCTTTGATCAGTCCCATGGCGATACCGGCAATCGGCGTGCGCAGGGGAATACCGGCATCCATCATCGACAAGGACGTTCCGCAAACTGTCGCCATGGATGATGATCCGTTGGATTCCGTAATCTCCGATACGACACGTATCGTATAAGGAAACTCTTCCTTGTCCGGAATAATAGGATGAACGGCGCGCCAGGCAAGCTTGCCGTGACCCACCTCACGACGGCCGGTAAATCCGACACGTCCAACCTCGCCAACGGAATAGGGCGGGAAATTATAGTGAAGCATGAACGCTTGTTTGTAGGTGCCTTCCAGGGCGTCAACGAATTGCTCATCTTCACCGGTCCCCAGCGTCGTCACAACAAGGGCCTGGGTTTCACCGCGGGTAAATAACGCACTGCCGTGGGTTCTTGGCAAAACCCCGACTTCGCAACTGATGGGGCGAACCGTCTTCAGGTCCCGCTCATCAATTCTCTTGCCGGTTTTGAGGATATTGCCGCGAACAATGTTTTTCTCGATCGACTTGAATGTCTCTCCCAGCAATACCTTTTCGCCGCCGTCGTCATCTTCGGGAAGCAGCTCTTCGAACACTTTATCCCGCAGCTCGCCAATGGCCTGCTGGCGCGGCATTTTCTCGACAATCTGATAAGCGTCCTGGAGACCGGATTCCGCGATTTGCTTGACCTGTTCCAGATATTTGTCCTTGTCGTCAGCCTGAATTTCCCAGGGCTCGTTTGCGGCCTGCTCGGCCAATCCGATGATCGCCTCGATAACAGGTTGCATCTGTTCGTGGCCGAACATGACGGCCCGAAGCATGGTCTCCTCATCGAGTTCCTTAACCTCGGACTCGACCATCAGGACAGCATCGTGTGTCCCGGCGACGACCAGGTCCAGGTCGCTGTTCTCCATTTCATCAAGCATCGGGTTGAGCACGAGCTCACCATCGATATGTCCGACGCGAACCCCGCCAATGGGGCCCATGAAAGGGATGCCGGAAATTGTCAGTGCGGCTGAACAGGCAACCATCGCGACGATATCCGGATCATTTTCCAAATCGTGGGACAGCACCGTTGCGATGACCTGTGTCTCGTTTTTAAACCCTGATACAAACAAGGGACGGATCGGGCGATCTATCAACCGCGAGGTCAGTGTTTCCTTGTCTGAGGGCCGGCCTTCCCGTTTCAGAAATCCTCCGGGAATTTTGCCTGCCGCATATGTTTTTTCCTGATAATTCACAGTTAGCGGGAAGAAATCGATACCCTTTCGCGCTTCACGCGCGGCAACAACAGTTGCCAGAACGGTCGTATCCCCGTATTTCGCGACAACGGCGCCATCCGCCTGTCGTGCAACTTTTCCTGTTTCTAAAACGAGCGGTCGGCCGCCCCATTCAATCTCTACTTTTTTTGTTTCAAACATTTCTTATCTCATTTCGGATCAGTGCATTTGCACACTGCCTCAACGCATTAAAAATTGTCACCAAGGGCCCCATTGCCCAGATCTCCTTAATCAAGAGACATGACTGCGATTTGAGGGATTCTAAAAATGTGGTCGCCGGAATTAACGGCGAATTCCCAAACGCTTAATCAGCGATTGGTATCGTTCTTCGTCTTTCGCCTTGACATAATCGAGTAGGCGACGACGCTGACTGACCATTTTGAGCAATCCTCTACGGGAATGATTATCTTTCTTGTGACTCTTAAAATGATCGGTCAAATTGACAATTCGTTCGGTCAGTATGGCAACCTGCACTTCGGGAGATCCAGTATCCCCGGGATTGGTTGCATACTCTCCAATCAGTTCCTGTTTTCGTTCCGCTGCAATCGACATCAAATTCTCCTATTCCTTCAATCCTGGGTCACCCAGGTAGATTAAAAACTCGGGTTGGTCTGAGTTGTCCTTGTTGAATTTCACCCAGGGCTATCAACGAGCCCCGCGATGTCGCGTAGACAACTCCTTTTATGATCGGGGCGTCACGACCTCTTAACAAAATCGCTTGTCCCCGCTTAAGTCGCATGGCATCTGAAGTGTCGATAGCCAGGGCCGGGATGTCGTCCAGCGCGGTTTCGACAGGTTTCAGAAGCGACATAAGCTCTTCTTGATCGGCGGCACTATGGCTCAACTCCTCCAATTTATCCAGTGAAATCGTGTCCGCCTCAAAAAATGTGCCGACTTGGGTTCGTCTCAGTGAAACAATGTGCCCGCAGACACCGAGACATCGCCCAATATCGCGCGCCAGGGCGCGCACATAGGTTCCTTTGCCGCAAAGGGCTTCGAACTCACAATGGTCCGGGTCCGGAATGTCGGTGATCTCAAGAGATTCAATCTCCACGGTCCGGGCCTCGAGTTCGAACTCAGCCCCGTCACGCGCCAAGTCATAGGCCCGTTCCCCCTGAACCTTGATGGCCGAATAAAGTGGCGGAACCTGGCTGATCGTGCCCGTAAACTGATCGAGTACCGCTTCGATATTGGACCGCTCAGGTCGTTTGTCGCTCCGGTTAATGACTTTGCCTTCCAGGTCATCCGTATCCGTCTCGATGCCCCACTGCACCGTAAATCTGTATCCTTTCCTGCCGTCAACGACATAGGGAACCGTTTTTGTCGCTTCACCCAGTGCAATTGGCAGTATGCCCGTGGCCAGCGGATCAAGTGTCCCGGCATGGCCGGCCTTGTTGGCGTTAAAAGCGCGTTTTACCCGGCTCACGGCCTGGGTCGACGTTAAACCCTCGGGCTTATCAAGAATCAGCCATCCATGTATTGGCAGACCTTTGCGACGTCTCATGCAACAGTTCCATTCGATAGGAGCGGGGTACAGTATTAATTGATGATAATTGCTCAGGAATCCAGATCTTGAGCGACCTTATCAGAGTTCAGAATATTATTAATTCGCGTCGAATTTTCGAAAGTCAAATCTTGTTTGAATTCAAGCTTCGGCACATGCTTCAACTCAAGCCGGTGACCCAGCTCTCCGCGCAGATATTTGGAGTTTTTGTTGAGGGCGCTGACCACAACCTCCTGCTCGCCTTCCCCAAAGGCAAGAACATAGGCGGTCGCATTGCGGATATCCGGACTTACCTGAACCTCGGAGACGATGATCGTCGCTTTTCCGACATCGGGATCGTTTATATCCGTGCGAAGGAAGACTTCCGACAATTCTTTTCTTATCAGTTCGCCGACCCTCAACTGTCTTTGTGACGGACCATGCGCATTGTTTTTTGATGACATATTGAAACCAAATAAGGGCTGATTGAGACCAAACAGGAGCTGAACAGTGAAATGATGGATTTTATCGAGAGCCAGTGTCCACTGACCGGCACCTAGAGCGATCTCTCCACTTCCTCGACCTGGAAGCACTCGATAACATCTCCTGCCCGCATATCCTGGTAGGCTTCGAACGCCATCCCGCATTCCTGCCCGCTTTGCACGTCTTTCACTTCGTCCTTGAAGCGTTTCAGTGTAGAGAGTTTGCCTTCATGGATGACGACATTGTCGCGGATCAGACGCACATTTGCTCCGCGCTCAACCCGGCCCTCGGTCACACGGCAACCCGCAACTTTCCCGACCTTCGATATGGAGAAGATCTCGAGAATTTCTGCGTTGCCCAGGAATGTTTCCCTGATTTCCGGAGACAGGAGACCGGACATCGCTGCCTTTATGTCATCAATCAAATCATAGATGACGGAATAATAGCGAATTTCCAGACCTTCCCGTTCCGCAGCGGCTTTCGCCTGCGAATTGGCCCGTACATTAAAGCCGACGATCGGTGCTTTTGAAGCGGCCGCCAGGGTTACATCCGATTCCGTGATACCGCCA
Source organism: Hyphomicrobiales bacterium (assembly GCA_028279265.1). Lineage (GTDB taxonomy): Bacteria > Pseudomonadota > Alphaproteobacteria > Rhizobiales > CAYWUX01 > JANQOC01. Next base: position 3,488 of record JANQOC010000732.1, on the reverse strand, counting down.
ACGCCGGAATGAACGATGCGTGTCGCCACCTCTTCGTTACCGATATTCGCCAGTGCGGCGTTGATCGCCTCGATAGAGCCCTGAACGTCACCTTTGACCAGAAGCGGGAATTCCTGCAACTCCTGATCCTTGAGCTTACTCATCATCTGCTCAAGGGACATGCCCGAACCAAGTCCGGCTGCCTGGACTTCCCGGCGCTTGCGCAAGCGATAGTCCGTAATTTCCCGGGCGCGCGCTTCATTCTCAACCACGGCCATCTGATCACCGGCTTCAGGCGCTTCGCCAAAACCCAGAATTTCGACAGGCTCGGACGGCCCGGCGCTTACCACATGCTCATTGCGGTCGTTCAACAACGCCCTGACTTTACCCCATGCGGTGCCGGCAACGACAATATCGCCGATGGACAATGTTCCGCGTTGGATCAGTGCCGTACCGACAGGACCCCGGCCGCGTTCCAGTTTCGCCTCGATTATGACGCCTTCCGCCGAACGGCTCGGGTTGGCCTTGAGTTCCAGCAATTCCGACTGCAGAACAATCGCTTCGATCAGCTTGTCCAGATTGAGCTTCTTAAGTGCCGAGACTTCGACTTCCAGGACATCACCGCTCATGCTTTCAACGACGATTTCATGCTGAAGCAACTCGGTACGAATGCGGTTCAGATCCACATCCGGCTTATCTATTTTATTGATGGCCACGATAAGCGGAACATTGCCTTCCTTGGCATGATGTATCGCTTCGATCGTTTGCGGCATGACCCCGTCATCGCCGGCGACCACCAAGATCACGATATCCGTAACTTTCGCTCCCCGAGCACGCATGGAGGTAAAGGCTTCGTGTCCGGGCGTATCGATAAATGTAATTTTATCGCCGCCGGGTGTCGTAATCTGGTAGGCACCAATGTGCTGGGTGATACCCCCGGCTTCTCCCGAAACGACATTCGTTTCCCTCAGGGCATCAAGCAGGGATGTCTTACCATGATCCACATGGCCCATGATCGTGACCACAGGCGGTCTGGCTTCGAGGTCCGTATCCTCGTCTTCCTCGCCTATAAAGCCTTCTTCGACATCCGCTTCGGCAACCCGCTTGACGGTGTGTCCGAATTCCTGCGCAATCAATTCAGCCGTGTCGGCATCAATGATGTCATTGATCTGATGCATTTGCTCCTGCTTCATCAGATACTTGATCACATCCACCGCCCGTTCGGCCATGCGGTTGGCCAGTTCCTGAATGGTGATGGCTTCCGGAACGATCACTTCCCGGGCAATCTTTTCCTGGCTGACGACCCCCTGGGACTGCTTTTTAAGGCGCTCCCGCTTGCGCTTAAGGGACGCAAGCGATCTTTCCCTCTGATTGTCATCGAGGGCATTGGCAATCGTCAGCTTGCCTTTCACACGGCGCTGCCCGTCTCTTCGGGACGAGGGTTGCCGTTCCGGCCGCAGGCGCCGGTTGCGATTGTCCGGCTTCTCTTCGGCAGCGACATCCCGTTTTGCAGCCGTCTTTTTAGCACTGGCCGCTTCTTCCGGCACAGCCTTGGCTGTTTCGGCAGCTTCGGGTTCGCTTGTTTCGGCTTCCGGCGTAGCCTTGGCTTCCGCAGCTTCCGTCTCCAGCTCTGCCGCAGCTTCTGCCTCGGCTTTTAATTTTGCCTCTTCTTCGGCACGCTGCTTGGCCAGCTGCTCTTCTTCCGCCTTGAGCTCCGCCTGGCGAATGGCCTCAAGCTCTGAAGCTTTCTGTTCTTCGGCCTGACGGACTTTTGCAGAAGCCAGGGCCTTGGCGCGCGCATCCCGTTCATTGTCGGACAGCTGTCTTAAAACGGCGCCCTGCTGCTTTTCAGTGGACTCCGTCTTTGTTTCGGCGGCCGGTTTCTGTGTTTTTTCCGCCTGGGCCGGGGCTTCCCCGACTACTTTTTTACGCTTCGGCGCTGCCGCTTTCTGCTCATCGCTGGGTTTGGTGATAACCCGCTTTTTTTTCGTTTCGACCAGCACGGATTTCGAACGGCCATGACTGAAGTTCTGCCGAACATGCCCAGCCTCAACGGTTCGCTTCAGATTAAGCGTCATTTTGGGTCTGGCGCCACGCGTCGTTTTATCCGTTGTATCTTTCGTTTCGCTCATACCTTACCCGTTCTCGGCACCTACACTCGGTGTGGAATCGTTCTTTTGCAAATATCTATCCAGTTTCGTAACAGCAGAAATAAGTTGGTGACCTATTTCACTGGGCAATAGAGCAGCATGTACCACATTTGACTGCCCCAATGCCAAGCTCAATTCACTTCTGCTGAACCGAGCAATTGTAAAAATATCAGCCCCGCCGGTCGTTTGTGCGGCCAGGCTTGATCCCGCTATCTTTTTAAGGCCGTTATCGGACGCATCACTGGCGTGAATAAGGGCCATTACACCTCTGTTTTGCAAAGCTTTTTTTACTTTATCAAATCCTGAAATAATCTGACCAGCCTTTTTTGCCAAACTCAGCGTTCTCAGTGAATCCGCCGTTAACAGTGTTGCAACAATATGCGGCAAATCCTTCGATGTGATTGTTTTATCACCAAAATACTGTTTCAGCAGGTCCTTCGTAACGGCTTCGCAAACAATACTTTGGGAAGCTGTAATCCAAACTCCCTGTCCCGGCAATTTATTTTTTAAGTCGGCGACGACTTCATTGTTGGGATCGAGAACAAAGCGGACAAGCTGTGAATTCGGTAAATTCCGGTGGGTCACTAAGCAATTTCGCTCTGCAACCCTTTGATCTCCGGTACAATTGGCCATTCTTACCATAAAAGTCCAATGATTCACATCCGGTTCGCCCGGTCACGGAAAACTCCGCTAATCCTGTTTTTCCGCCTCGCTGGCTGTTTCCTCAAGGGGGACTTCTTCGACCTCCGCGGGGGCCGATTCCGCAGCCTCTGCGGTGATTTCCTCTGTCTCTAGTTCCGTCTCCGCTTCGTCCTGTTCGTTCTCATAAACATCTTCGGCTTCAATCCAACCGGCCTTGATGCGAGCCGCCAGTATGAGCGCTTCCACTTCTTCCTTGGAAAACTCCGTATCTTTCAGGATACCTTCATGATGGATGGTTTCCTCTTCCGTTCTTTCGTACCAGCCGAACAGTTCATCGGTTGCACAGTCCGCAAGATCATCCACCGTCTTGATGTCGTTTTCGCCAAACGTGACGAGCATTTGCTTGGTGACACCTTCGACTTCCGACAGGTCATCGGATACGCCGAGCTCAACTCTTCGATTCTCAAGCTCCGCGTCCTTGAGCTCAAGAAACTCCCGGGCGCGTTGTTGGATTTCATCCGCCGTTTCCTCGTCGAAACCTTCGATCGTCGCAATTTCCTCGACGGCGACGTAAGCGACCTCGTGGATCGATGAAAATCCTTCGGTGACCAGAAGCTGGGCAATGACTTCGTCAACGTCCAGGCTTTCCATGAAAATGGCCGAGCGCTCGTTGAACTCTTTCTGACGGCGTTCCGACTCCTCGGCTTCCGTCAGGAT
>JANQOC010000727.1 GCA_028279265.1 Hyphomicrobiales bacterium | reverse complement strand
ACAGCCCATCAGATTTTGAGATCCCGGCCCTAGAATGAACTTGCGCCCCGAACTTCCAGGCTCACTTATCGATTCGAATATCAGTCTCGATGATATGCGAAAGGCACTCGAACTCGGACGCATCGGGCAACTGGGTTTCCTCGTCGCCGATGTCCCGGATGCCTGCCGGCACTTTCGGGAACGATTTGGTATTCGAACCTGGTATGTTCCCGAGATCCACGGGGCGAAATTCTTTCATCATGATGAGCCCATCGAGCAGGTGTTTTCCATTGCCATCACTTACTTCGGCGGCTATCAGATCGAGGTCCTGAGCGTCTCCGGTGCCGATCAATCTCTTTTGGGACCACCCCCTGAACCCGGCCAGATGGTTCTTCATCACATCGGTTGCTTTGTCCGTGATGTTGAAACCCATCGTCGTCGCTATCAGGACCGCAATTTGAAGGAAATTCAGCATGGCGAATTCTCGTTCGCCCGCAGATCGAAAACCCGGTTCTCCTATTTCGATACCGCATCCGATTGGGGCACGAATCTGGAATTCATTGAAAATCGCTTCCGCAACCGTTGCGTACACATGCCCCACTGGCTGATTGTCTCGGCGTCCCTGTTCGGCATGATCGAAAAACAGCGGCTCCCCTAATTGTTTCAAACCGCGTCTCCTGGAAATACTAGGCGCCTCGGATCTCGCTGGATGTGCGAGATCTAATTAAAATTTAAAAGGGCCAGTTCCCATGCGCGAAGTTTTCAAAAATTACCAATTGATCGTTGGAACAGAACAGACGATAGTGGCGCTGAATTTCAACTGACCACCCTAGTACGCAATCCTGTTCCATGAAGCCCCGTGTAGTCCTCATACTTGGCAGCGGTCCCAATGTCCTCGAATGTGATTCATGGCCGAAATTGCCGGACATGGTCATCGTGGCGATTAACAATGCGTGGCGCGTGCGATCGGATTGGAATTACCTGGTATGTCCGGAAGACTTTCCCGAGAAGAACCGCCCCTCCCCTTCAGAATGCTCTGAAATGCAGAGCGTCCTGGGGGCGGATCAGTTTGTTCCCGCCAACAACCGCTTTGGTGGCATCCTCTATTGCGGTGCCACCATGGCCTACACGGCCGGCTACTGGGTGCTCGATCGGCTCGAACCCGACATCATGGCCTATTTGGGGTGCGACATGGTTTACCCGGCTGCGAATTCGCGCACGCATTTCTATGGCAAGGGAACCGCTGATCCCCTACGCTCGGACATCAGTCTTCAGGATCTCGCGGCGAAATCCAATCGGCTGATGATCAAAGCCGGTGAACGCAATTGTCTCTGCGTGAACCTCTCCCAAAGTCCGGACTCACGCCTGACCTTCCCGCGTCTGACTTACGAGCGCCTCGGTCAAATCGATTCAGCAGCCCTATCGCAATTGCTGAAAACGAACCGAAACAACATTCGACATGAGGAAGTCGAACGAGCGGGACAACTGGAACGGGAACTCGGATATTATACAGAATCGGGGAAATACTGGGAGGAAGCGGCGAACTGGGACGCCGGTGCCATCCGCAAAATCGACCGGCACTGGAATGCGGCGTGGGACGGGGAATGACGGAATTTCGACTGATTTGGACCTGTAAAGCCGATTTTTCGCAGGATAAGTTCGACCTATTTCACAAAAAGTTGCATAGATTTCATCAATTTAACAAAATTCATTGCCAGAAATCACTGTTATACCTGTGATCGCCGTTGTTTTCGCGGGCCCGGGCAAAACGCATCGTGTAAACCGCGTTTCAATAAAGCCCAATTCCAGGGTCTTATGTGAGATGCAGTTATAAATCAGGTGCAGCTAAGAGAGACGCATGACCAATAGACAAAGCCGAGGCTAAAATGTCAGATCCATTTTTCGATCTAAATCGCCGCCAGATTCTGAGTTTACTGGGTGCCACCGGCGCCTCCCTGACCCTGCCGCAGTCTCTTGCGGCGGCTCCCTCGCCGCTGCTGACCAAACCGATCCCTTCAAGCGGCGAACGTTTGCCCGTAGTCGGCATGGGGACCTGGATCACGTTCAATGTGGGCAATGATGTCGCCCTGCGCAATCAGAGGGTCAAAGTGTTGCGCGCCTTTTTTAAAAATGGCGGCGCGATGATTGACTCGTCGCCCATGTATGGTTCGTCGGAAGAAGTGGTCGGCTACTGCCTCTCCAAATTACGTGAACGGGAACAATTATTTTCCGCGACAAAAGTCTGGACGTACCTCCAAAGTCTCGGCATTTCTCAGATGAAGCGGTCGGAGAAGCTCTGGAAAGAATCCCAGTTCGACCTCCTGCAGATTCATAATCTGATGGACTGGAAGAAACACATGGAGACTTTGAAATCCTGGAAATCACAGGGTCGAGTACGGTATATCGGCATTACAACGTCCCATGGCCGACGCCACCGGCTATTTGAAAAAGTCATGAAGACGGAACCCATTGATTTTGTCCAGTTCTCCTACAATATTCGCGACCGTGCCGTGGAAGAACGTCTCCTGCCCATAGCCCGGGAACGGGGATTGGCGGTGATCATCAACCGTCCATTCAAGCGCGGCGCCCTGTTCAGCG
>JANQOC010000724.1 GCA_028279265.1 Hyphomicrobiales bacterium | reverse complement strand
ATAAAAATTCACGCATTTTTCACGTTTATGCGAATTTTTCTAATTAAATCGGGCTATCATATTGTGAACGATTAATATTTTATGAGTTAAAGAAAATAGTCGGTCCGATTCTACAAATTCGGTCGCACATTGTTTTATGAATTAACAATTCGAATGTGTCTCGGCGGTCAAAATGTCAAATTTCGCCAATAGCAAACTAACGATGTACCTGCTGGGACCATTTCGTCTGGTCAATGCCCAAGGTGAGAATTGCACGCCGCGGGGGCGGAAAAGCTGCGCCCTCTTAGCCCTCCTGGCTTTGTCGCCGCACCATCAGCGAGCACGGAAATGGGTGCAGGACAAGTTATGGAGCGACCGGTCGCAGGAACATGGCGCTGCAAGTCTGAGACAGTGCCTGCGTGAGATTCGCCGCAGCCTGGGATCGGATGCTGACTGCCTCCAATCTGATCGCAGTTTTTTGTCCCTCGACACGCAACGCCTGCAGATCGATATCGAACTTGGCGAAAATTCCAGGACCCAGGACGATCTTGAATTACTTGAAGGTCTGGAAGTCAAGGATCCTGAATTTGAGAACTGGCTGCGCGACCAGAGGATGCGCTTTGAAAACAGTCTCGACTCTGCCGAGCCAACTTTTTCCGACCTCCCCCCACCGAGTCGACCCCGCGAATTTTCTTCGCGCAAACCGGCAAATCGATTTCAACTGGTACTGACGAGCCGCAACAATGATGCGTCGGCTGAAAGTCAGATCATTTCAGATACACTTGGAGATATTGTCGGAAAATCCTTATCGGAAGTCGGCGCTATTGAAGTCTTTGATCATCGTAATTTGTCCCCGGCCGAAGCCGAGAGCAATCTCTCTTACGACAATGCCCAGACATTCGCCCTGCAGTCTGAAATCATCAATTCCGGTTCAGGATCCCTGTGTCGGCTGGCTCTGACGGCTCCCAAATCCAATCAGGTGATCTGGTCGACAGTGCTTCACAAAAAAAGTTTTGTCGGCGTAAAAATCGATGATCCTGATATCCTGTGCGAGCTCAACCAGGTCGTTGATGTCACCCTCGGTGAATTCATTCGAAATAGCCAGGGCAATATACAAGACAAGAGCGCCATGGCGTATTGCTCCGAGGGCATACGGACCCTGTTCAAACTCGGAGACAATAATTTTCTCCAGGCGGATCATTATTTTGCAGAAGCTTTTAATCGCGATCAAAGGGGAATCTATCTGGCCTGGCGCGCGTTTCTGAGAACTTTCCTGCTGGCGGAAAGACAATATACATGTCGCGAAACGGTTGTCGATGAAGCCGTCGAATATATGAACCTGGCCATCGAAAAAGAACCCTATAATTCCCATGTACTGGGACTGTGCGCCCATGTTCAGAACATCGTCAGGCGATCCTATTTCGACGGCTACGAGCTGGCCAAAAGAAGTACGGAACTCAACAAGGCGAATTCTCTGGGCTGGGCCTGTCTCGGTGTCGCCGAAAGCTATCTCGGTCGAACCGAGCATGGATACAGAAACACAAGATTGGCAAAGAAAATTGCAGGAATGGCCCCGTTCAAATATCAGATCGATGCGCTTTGCTGCATAACTGGTACGATGGCCGGTGAGTTTGACGAGGCGCTGCGATATGGCGAGTTAAGCCACACTTCGGCGCCGCACTTTGCGCCTCCCCTGCGCTACCTGGCGGCGCTTTACCTTCATGCCGAAAATCCGGAAAAATCATACGAGATGGTGGAAAAACTCAGAGAACTTGAACCTGACTTTTCCTACCAGATGCTCAAAGAAAAAAACTATCCGACCGCCGGGCTTCACAGATCCGAACTTCTGGACCTGATACCGGGGCGTCAAATCTGACCTCTGGAATACCCGAAAGTCACCGGCACCCGCAATTCTGAAACAGAACGACCGGCGTGAGTGTTTAATTTCTCACGCCCGAGGCCACGGCGTAGACGCCTGGTTTGCTCCGCTGCCATATATAGGGAAGCAGGGCTGAAATCACGGCGAACAGCACAAACAGATTGCCATAACCGTAAGCGAGAGCCAGTCCGTGCAAGGGCGGACCACTTGCTGAACCAAGAAGTATGATTCCCGTCAACCAGCTGCCCGTGAGTTGCGGTGCATTGGAAACGACTTCGGATTGGATCTTTGCCGACAACGGGTTGATCGCCAGTTCGAAGACAAACAAGCCGAGGAAGAAAAGTGCAATATTGTCCGTTTTCGAAAGCATCAGTATGGCCAGAATGAGTGGGACAGCAATGTAGATCAGGGGCCGTCCTTCCGGCTTTTTGATTTCTCCGATGGAAAAATACACGAGTACAATGCCGCCGAGAAATTTGACCAGGGCCAGTGTCCAGATTGAAGCATAAAGGGACATGCCCCGCTCCAACGCCTGCTGGATCACGAAGGCAAAGAAGCCGACCTGCCCGACAAAGAACAGGTAAATCGTCAGCAAACCGGTTAGCTGCGCCCGGCTCCATCGTTCTCGTTTTTCAGGCGGCGGATTTTGCTCGACAGGCCGTGCCTCTCCACTCCGGTGCAAGAGAATGCCGAATGTCAGCAACGGCACGAGCACGACAATTAAATTAGAAGAGAGTGACTGGTAGGACGTGAACGCATTTGTCATAAGCAGAATGGCCGTAACCAGTCCGGCCAGCACAAGGATAAAGGCGAGACGCAGCGAAAACGCGAAGGGGCGGCAGGGGAATTCAACCGCCGCCATGGTTCCAAAGAACTTGAGTATGCCGCAACAAAGGCCAACGCAGAACCACCCAAGCAGTATCCAGGCAAAATTTCCAAGCCCCGACACGAGCACACCGGCCAGGAACATGAAAGCAACAAGGATTAGAATGGGCGGACGGACTCTGCGAATCTGGAATGACGGCAACAACAGGGACGTAAACAACTGGCCGATGACCAAGGCCGTCGTTATCCATCCAGCCATGGCAATGGTGGCGTAGGAGTCCGCAACAACGGCACTGATTATCAACGGGCTGAGATGCAGAGGCAGGGATCCGATGGACGAAAGCAAACTGGCGCCTAAAAAAGGATTGAGTTCCTTTCTCAACCCCGCAACCAGATCCGTGTCGTTCCGCATCAATTTTTTGAGTGGCTTAATCATGTCTGATCTTTGGTTTAAAAATCTCTTTGATAATTAACTGAAAAAAGCTTGATCAATCTTGCGCCTGCTCTTGTTTGGCACGCTTGCGTCGCGCCGCCGCATAACTCCCCACGTCTCGGGTTTCTTCGGTCGGATCGGTTCTGCGGATCGTGGAACGATAGCCGTCCCAATCCTGTTGAGACATGCCGCCACCGTCTTCGGTGCGCGGTCCCAGGCCGACATACTCTTCATGGATAAGAGATGAATCGGCATAGCAATCTCTCCGGATCGGCCGCACCTGAAACAGGGGTTTATCCCGGGGAATAAAAATTTCCCTGTCGGTGGCGAGCAATCGAATATTGATGAACAAGGGGCAGGGTTTGAAGACATCAGTCTCGACGATACCTTCGTAACAGGCGTAACTCTTGCTTTCCGGAACATTGGCAATGGGTCCGATCATGACACTCCAGTCCGGCGCGCTGCTTACCAGATATCCGGACCAGATCTGAATAACTCCCGGGACGAAAATGTTCGTCAGAAACGGTGGCGCGCATCCCTGCAGATCCTCCGGTGCGTGAGCATCCCAATAGTCCATGAACTCCGAGTCCAGATGGATGCTGGAGAAGGAACACCACTCATCTTCATCATGGAAGAATATATCGACCCCGTCCCACAGCAATCGGATGTCTCTCGGCGGAAAAATATTCCAGCCAAATGCCGAAGCCGTTCGAACGGGTTCACAATATTGGAAAGCAGCGCTTGGCAAAGTGCCAAGGGCTGCTTTGTCTGATCTCAGAGGAGGAATGGCGTCTTCATAGATCCTATGAAATGTGACCGTACGCTCCATTGATCCCATATCCCAGTTGTCTTTCGCCTAAATCATGTGGATTTTAGGTGATTCGCAACACGGGGTGGCAACTCTCCTGAACCCATGCGAATTTTAGTACTTTTCACATGTTTTGCAACGCGAGGTGGCAGTTCGCCGGAACCCATGCGGATCTGAGTCGCCTTGACATGCTGGGCAACGCGCGGAGGCAGTTCGCCGGAACCCATGCGGACCTGAGTTGCTTTGACATGTTTGGCGACACGCGGAGGAAGCTCGCCCGAACCCATGCGGACCTGGGTCGCTTTGACATGTTTGGCAACGCGCGGAGGTAGTTCGCCGGAACCCATGCGGACTTGAGTCGATTTGACATGCTTGGCGACGCGCGGAGGAAGCTCGCCGGAACCCATGCGGACTTGAGTCGCTTTGACGTGTTTGGCAACGCGCGGAGGTAGTTCGCCGGAACCCATGCGGACCTGGGTAGCTTTGACGTGTTTGGCAACGCGTGGCGGCAGCTCACCGGAACCCATGCGGACCTGGGTCGCTTTGACGTGTTTGGCAACGCGCGGCGGCAGCTCACCGGAGCCCATGCGGACCTGGGTCGCTTTGACATGCTTGGCGACGCGTGGAGGAAGCTCGCCGGAACCCATGCGGACCTGGGTTGCTTTGACATGTTTGGCGACGCGCGGCGGCAGCTCACCGGAACCCATGCGCACCTGGGTCGCTTTGACATGCTTGGCGACGCGGGGTGGCAGCTCACCGGAACCCATACGGACATCAGTTGACCGTTTTAAACCTAATTCTCGTTTTTTGATTTCGGCTTTGATTGTAGTTTTCATGAGATCACTCCTTCGAAACAACCATTAGGGACGAAGGAATAATTCCATCTAAACCGAATATTTCCGTGAATATAGCGTATAGAATTTTATGAATTAACGCTGCTAAACCCTTTATATACTTAAAATTTCCTTTATTTTACGTTGTTAAAAACTAATTAGGGCGTTTCGAAATTGTTAACCATGTTTCTGGCCAAAGCAGCGTTAATTCCGGAGGCTAATCGATTCAAATTATAGGAATTGACTGCTAAAACGCCCGGCACTTACATGCGTTGGATCCCGAACCGGGTTGGGTTAAATAACGCCTGCTGGGGATAAGTGGAGAAAGAACGATCCACAAATCCGGAAACCGGGTCCTCTCTTTTGCGCTACTTTCCAGTACCGTCGCACCTAAGGCAAGGCAATCAATACCAAAGCCCGCCCGCACACCAACAATGGGCACAAGCTGATACGGCGATGGAGTCGTTTTTCAAAATAACGGAATTCTAGTTTCGGAACTTTTCCAAGTCTTCAAGGTCTTCAATATAAACCTGCCGGTGGTCGACCCGGACTCCAGAATTTTTGAGTTCCGCGATGGCCCGCGACAAAACCTCGGGCGAGATTCCCAATCGTTTTGCGATCAGTGTTTTATTGTACGGCAACTCAAAGGAGACGGATCCGGAGCTCTGGGGCGATTGCCGCAAAAAGAACTCTGCCAGCCTTCGGGATGCGGTCGGGACCCGTAACAGGTCGATCTCGTCGACAAGCATTTTCAAGTGCGAGGACATGGAAGCAAGTATTCCCAGCGCAATGGCAGGTTCAGAGCGGATTCTTTCAACGAGTTTGTTGGCATTCACCTTGATCAGACGCGTTCCCTGAATAGATTGAGCGGAAACGGGGAAAGTTCGTTTGAGAAACGGGGCGGCGTCGCCAAAACTCTGGGGCGCGCGAAAAATGCTGATTGTTTTTTCATGCCCGTTTTCATTCAACCGGAACAAGCGCACGGCGCCGGTGACAATAATAAAAAAGTGATGGCTTGGATCACCTTCCTGAAAAATGATCTGATTCTTTTCGACGACAATCGAATCTGAATTCTTCACGACCTCATGAAAAAGTTCATCATCCAATCTCAAAAACAGGGGGTGCGATCGGATTATGTTTTGGTCCGCTTCGGAAAGTAGCTGAAAGGTGGTCATTTTAATTTCTTGTTGCTCTCAATCCAATCAAACTTTGATATTCGTCAAAGAACATTTCTTCAGCTTCCCCTATCATTCCACAATGAGTTCAACTAACATTAAACCAAGAGTTCAACAGAAACTTAAGCTGGATCAATCGAACTCATGGCATTGAACAACGAACAAAGCACTGACGAGTCTCACGGGCTGGAGACATCACGGCGAGACGAACTTTATACATTCTTATTTCTCGCAATATTTCTCGCCCCGATTCTCGCCGTACTGATCGTCGGGGGCTACGGATTCCTGGTCTGGATGTTCCAGCTTATTCTCGGGCCGCCAGGGGCATGATGAACGCGCAGAACTAACCGTATAACTGTAATGGATCATTTGATAACAGGGAAGAGCACAGGTCAAAGAGCTCGCAAAATGCTTTGTCCTCGCGATCTTGCCCGGATAGCGCTCCTTTCCCCTAACCCGTTGGAAATGGATGCTTAAAATGGGCAAATCTCAATCGGATTTCTCTTCAAATCCAAATCCATCGGTCGCCCCTGTCGAGACCAAGGAAATCCATATCACCAGTTTCATTGTCCAGGTTATGCCCGAGCATCTCGCTCAAACGGTTACCTGGATCCAAGAGCAGTCCCCGGCCGAGATCTCGCTCGCGCAAGAGGACGGCAAAATTATTGCTACCATGGAATCAGAGAGCCTGGAGACTGTTACGGATTTTCTGAACAAGGTGAGTTCGAAGCAAGATGTTCTGAACTGCGCCCTTGTCTATCATCAAATTGAAGAATCGCATCGCCTTGATGAATTGATCGAGGTTGATAGCGAAGAGTATTTCCCATCCACACCGAGGTAAGACAATGAAAATCTCCCGCAGAGACTATATCAAGACAAATGCGGTCATGGCAGCCGCGACGGCAATGGGAATGTCATCAACAGCCCTGGCCTCCAACCTTGTCACCGATGCCTCGAAGACCGGTTTAAAATGGGACAAAGCCCCCTGTCGCTTCTGCGGTACCGGTTGCTCAGTGATGCTGGCGACAAAATCCGGAAAAATTGTCGCCTCGCACGGAGATGTGCTGTCACCTGTGAACAAGGGGTTGAACTGCGTCAAGGGATATTTCCTCTCCAAGATCATGTATGGCAAGGATCGCCTCGAAAAACCCCTCCTGCGCAAAACTAACGGCAAGTACGACAAGAACGGGAAGTTTGAACCCGTTTCCTGGGACGAAGCGTTTGACGTCATGGCGGAGAAATTCAAGGCGGCGCTCAAAGACAAAGGCCCAAGCGGTGTTGGCATGTTCGGTTCCGGCCAGTGGACGGTCTGGGAAGGATATGCTGCGGCGAAACTGTACAAAGCCGGTTTCCGTTCCAACAATATCGATCCCAACGCCCGACACTGCATGGCTTCGGCTGTCGGCGGGTTCATGCGCACCTTTGGCATTGACGAGCCCATGGGCTGCTATGATGATTTCGAAGCAGCCGATGCCTTCATTCTCTGGGGGGCTAACATGGCGGAAATGCACCCCATTCTCTGGACCCGGTTGACGGATCGCCGGCTCAGCGCGCCACATGTAAAAGTCGCTGTCCTTTCCACGTTCGAACACAGATGCTTCGACCTTGCCGATATCCCTATGGTCTTTACACCCCAGACCGACATGGTGATCCTGAACTATATCGCCAATCACATTATCCAGTCTGGCAACGTCAATAAGGACTTTGTTGACAAGCACACCAATTTTAAAATTGGCCTGACCGACATCGGTTATGGACTGCGTCCGTCGCATCCCCTTGAGAAGGCCGCAAAGAACGCATCCAAAGCGGGTGGTGCAAAAAACGGTTCATTCGAAGAGTACGCCAAGTTCGTCTCCACCTACACGTTGGACAAGGCCCATGAAATGTCGGGGGTTTCAAAGGAGCATTTGCAGGCTTTGGCCGAAATCTATGCCGATCCCAAGACCAAGGTCATGTCCCTCTGGACAATGGGTGTGAACCAGCATACGCGCGGGGTTTGGACGAATAACCTGATCTACAATCTGCACCTGCTCACGGGCAAAATTTCGCAACCCGGAAACAGCCCGTTTTCGCTGACCGGCCAGCCATCTGCCTGTGGTACGGCCCGCGAGGTGGGAACCTTCGCGCATCGCTTGCCGGCGGATATGGTTGTGATGAATCCCAAACATCGTAAATTGGCTGAAGAGATATAGAAACTGCC
>JANQOC010000701.1 GCA_028279265.1 Hyphomicrobiales bacterium | reverse complement strand
GCCGTGCATCCTTCCGTGTGACAGAACATGTAGCCGAACCGATAAGGAGGGAATTCATCGATGCCGACCTGCACACCTGAACGAATGGACACACCCAGGGGAACCTGCACAATCAAACGGTTGGGTTTCTGTCCCTCGATCACCCGTATCGCTGCCGACACAACGACAAGCCCGGTACGTCCGTCGAGTGTTTCATGACGCACGAGACACAGATTTTTCTTGACCGCTTTCTTTTCGGACTTCGGATCTTTTGGCGAAAATGTTGCTTCATCGCAAAGTTTTACCCAGGCGACGGACTCAGCGCCCTTTTTCTTCGCCGCCGCTTTGTCTTTTGCTTTCTGCGCGTGAACCGGAGAGAGGGATGCAAACGCGAAAAGCACTGCAACCATCAACACCAGACCGGAAATCTTTGTTCGACTAACGCTGTTTTCCATTTGCCTCTTTCCATGCAACATTAGTTTTATTACCTTTCGTAACTTTGCGCGAGATGACACGTTCGCCGGTCACCTGATATTATCGCTGACGTCTTCCCATAATTCTCGCATACGCTAAATCCATCAAATAAGGCGATCCCAAGGCGCGCTTGCGGACTTCTCCTCAACAATGTCCCAATCCCGATGAAAAATGGCATGAATGTGGCTCAAAAAGCACCCGACCACCGTGAAATTCACAGAAATTACTTGTAATACTCCGGTGGACCCTGCCAAACAACTCACCTTAATTCAGTAGTGAGAATTGTGTGTAAAATTGTTTCAACCAGGCTCGCATGCCGACCAAACATTGTCATTGTTTTCTGACAAATTAGCCTAAACAGCGGGCTGCAACAATAAATATCCTTTGTATCATTCAGAGATTCTCGCCTATGCGCTACTTTATCACATCCCTCCTTGTCAATTGCCAAATTCTGTCTGTCCTGGTCTTGTTTTTGTCGACAACAGAATCCCTTGGCGAACCGGCCCACGGCATCGCCATGCATGGGGAACTCAAACATGGTCCGGATTTCAAACACTTCTCTTATGTAAACCCGGATGCCCCAAAGGGTGGACGACTCAATCTGTCGGTACTGGGCAGTTTCGATAGTTTAAACCCTCTCATTGTGCGCGGCACGAGCGGGCAGAATGTTCGTGGTTATGTTTACGAAAGCCTGATGTCCCGGGCCTTCGATGAAGCATTTTCGCTCTACGGTCTCATTGCCGAAACCGTTGAGACACCGGATGACCGTCGCTGGGTGCAGTTCAAGCTGCGGAGCGAAGCAAAGTTTTCCGATGGAAAACAAATCACGCCCGAAGATGTGGTTTTCTCCCAGGAACTCCTGCGGGACCAGGGCCGCCCCAATCACCGCTTCTATTATTCGAAGGTCATACGATCGGAAATCATTGGCACGGACAGTGTCAGGTTCACATTCGTTGACGACGGTGACCGGGAAATGCCGCTGATCATGGGGCTGATGCCGATCCTGCCGAAGCATGTTTTTGCCAGCAAAAAATTCGACCAGACCAGCCTGGAACCGCCTGTGGGAAGCGGACCTTACATTATTACGAATGTCGATCCCGGTGCCAGCCTCACCTATCAACGCAACAAGAATTACTGGGGTGCGAAGCTCGCGGTGAACAGGGGCCGTTATAATTTCGATGAAATCCAGTACACCTACTTCCGTGACGCCAACACTTTATTTGAAGCCTTTAAGAAAGGGTTGATCGATGTACGTTCTGAGAGCGATCCCGGCAAATGGGCGGAAGCTTATAATTTTCCTGCGGTGACGGCAAAGAAAGTCAAGCTCAAGGAAATCGAATTGCAAACGCCGGCAGGTATGGCGAGCCTCGTCTTCAATACACGCCGCGCCCAGTTTTCGGACATCCGCGTGCGCCGCGCTCTGACGCAGATGTTTGATTTTGAATGGGTCAACAAGACGTTCTACCACGGACTTTACACGCGCACTCACAGTTACTTCGAACGCTCCGAACTTTCCTCGTTTGCGAAACCGGCAGATAAGATCGAAGAGCAAATTCTAAATCCCTACAAAGACAAGATCGATCCCGAGATCTGGCAGGGCACCTACAAGCTGCCGGTAACCGACGGCTCCGGTCGCATCCGGACAAATCGCCGTATTGCTCTCAGACTGTTGAAAGAAGCCGGCTTTGTTCTGAAGAACGGAACTCTGGTGAACAGCAAAAACAACCAACCGTTCGAGTTTGAACTTCTCATCGCCAGTCGCGGTCAGGAACGGCTGCTTCTAAGTTTTTCCCGCAACCTCAAAACGATCGGTATCAATGCGCGCTTGCGGCAAGTCGACTCAGCTCAGTATCAGCAACGAAAAACGACATTCGACTACGACATGATTCAAAACAGCTGGGGGGCGTCGCTGTCCCCGGGCAATGAGCAAAATTTTCGCTGGAGTCAGAAATCGGCAACAAGCGAGGGCTCCTTCAACTATCCCGGTGTCCGCAATATTGCTGTGGATAAGTCCATCGAAGCGGTGCTGGCCGCTCGATCACGCCCAGATTTTATCTCATCCGTGCGGGCGCTGGATCGGGTTCTGCGTTCCGGATTTTATGTCATTCCACTTTTCCACCTCTCCAAACAATGGGTTGCCTATTGGGAGCATTTACGCCAACCTGCGGACCATTCGATATACGGGTACCGCGTCGATAGCTGGTG
The DNA here is from genome assembly GCA_028279265.1 of Hyphomicrobiales bacterium. Classification (GTDB taxonomy): domain Bacteria; phylum Pseudomonadota; class Alphaproteobacteria; order Rhizobiales; family CAYWUX01; genus JANQOC01. Next base: position 328 of record JANQOC010000701.1, on the reverse strand, counting down.
GTCGGCAAAGAAGTAAAATAACGTAAAATCTATACCCAAGATCACCGCGCTTGTTGAGACCGCATTCTGAACGACAAAGCACATATTGTTGGGGGAATCGTTTGTGGAACTTTTTGGGGAGCCGCCGGGGGATCAAATAGGTGAGCGAAACCAAAGCCGCTGAGGTAAATCCCGACAATTTTCCAGTGCCGGTCCATGCCGAAAATGGTCTGGTGGATATGTTTGCCCCTGCCTTTGAAAAGGGCAAGGAAACACCGGTCCTCAGAGACGATCCGGTTCAAAGACGTCAACTGGGTCTGACCGGTAACGGTGCGTTGTCATTTGCGGA
>JANQOC010000689.1 GCA_028279265.1 Hyphomicrobiales bacterium | reverse complement strand
TAGTAATTGCGTGCCTCGTTGGCAATGGCCGCAAACGGCGCATTGTCGGAGGTGGCAATAACCTCAAATCCCTGGGGCAGGGCGCTCACCCGGTCTCCGTGGCTCATCCAAACCTGCTGCTCATCACCCACATCCATGATACCGGCAAACAGAGCGTTCGCCTGGGTGAGCTTCAGCTGTGCCCGGCCAAATTCGCGTTCCGATGAGGTTTCCACCTCGCCGCCGAGCTGGGCGCACATGGTCTGCTGCCCGTAGCAGATGCCGAGAATGGGAATGTCCATCTCGAAAATTTTCTCCGGTGCTCTCGGACTTGTGGTTTCGATCACACTGGCCGGCCCGCCGGAGAGGATAATCCCCTGCGGCGCCAAATCATCGATAAAATCTTCCGCCAGCTGAAAGGGTACGATTTCGCAGTAGACACCTGCTTCTCTCACCCGCCGGGCAATGAGTTGTGTCACCTGACTGCCAAAATCGATAATGAGGATTCGGTCGGTCATGGAGGTGGGTTAAATCATGGACCATCAAACTGCAAGACGTAACCTGGCGAATGCGAAAAAATGCGAGGAAAACGCTGCTTTTTTGTGCACTTTCCCTGAACCGGGGCCAGCTTTAACTTATGCGCTCCAGGACCCCGAAGAAAAATCCATCGGTTCCCGTGGAAGCCGGTGTCATTGTCAGGGAATTTCCGTCCATGGACCATGGTTTCCTATTGGTTTCACCAACGATCTCCTCCCAGACCTCGCCCGCCGATACCAGCTCAAATCCCTGATTTTCTTCCAGAAAATTGTATAGCTGCATCTCGTTTTCAGATGGGATGATGGAGCAGGTGATATAGCAGAGATAACCGCCCGGCCGAACGAAAGGAGCCGCCTCCTGCATCACGTTGCGTTGTTCCCGATGCCTGTTTTCTAGGGATTCCGGCGTCAGGCGCCACTTGGTTTCCGGACGCCGCCGCCAAATGCCCGACCCCGAACAAGGGGCATCGACAATGACGCGGTGCATGGATCCCAGCAGATCATCAAGATGATCATTCCCCGGGGACCGGACCTGGACATTGCGCGTGCCGGCGCGTTTCAGACGTTCATGAATGGGGGCCAGCCGGGTTCTGTCGTGGTCGTAGGCAAAGATCTGTCCCTTGTTTTCCATGATCTGGGAGAGCGCCAGTGTTTTGCCGCCGGAGCCTGCGCAATAATCGAGGATCTGTTCCCCGGGTTGCGCAAACACCAGCAGGCTTGCCAGTTGACTGCCCTCGTCCTGAATTTCAAACCAGCCTTTCTGATAGCCGGGCTCCGGCAGGATGTTGACGTTTCGCGCCTCCCGCTCCGCCGGGGAAAATCGGATTCCCACAGGCGACAGGGAGGTCAGCTGCGGCCCGAACCGGTCGAGAGATTTCACCACCTTTTCTCTCGCTGCCTTGATCGTATTGACGCGAATATCGGTTGGCGGTCTTTGCGACAGGGCAACGCCTTCTGAAACCAGTTCTTCCTCAAATGTTTCCGACAGTTCCGAAGCGAGCCACTCGGGAATATTGGCTTTCGCCCAGTCCGGTGCGTCATCCAGAGAAGATTGTTCCAGGCTTTGAATTTCCGCTTTCGTCAGAGGATCGGGGGCATGCACATCGTCCGTGAACAGGTCCGATAGTCTGTCGGGGGTCTCGTCCCAGTGGAAGCTCAGGGTTCCCAAAACAAGGGCGCGGGCCGTTTCCTCTCCCATGCGCCAGGCCGTGGAAGAGCGATATCTCAGAGTGTCATAAACGATATTACCGATTGCGGCCCTGTCTTTGGATCCCGCAAACCTGTTGTTCTTGCCCCATTCCGACAGAGCCTGGCCAGCCGGGCGCCGCCGGGTTTCAATCTCCGCAACGACTTCTATGGCGGCCCGAATTCTGCCCGCAGGACGCATAAACCGTGTCTCCGATAATTATTCAACCCATCCGGGCGTTGAAGCCAATTGGTCCGATCAACTACGGCTCGGATAGTTCGGACTCTCACGTGTAATGGTCACATCGTGAGCATGACTTTCCCGATGCGCCGCCGACGTAATCCGTTGAAAACGGGCAAGCTTCTGGAAAGCAGAAACATTCTCAGCACCCGTATAGCCCATGGCTGCGCGCAGTCCGCCAACCAGCTGATGCAGTACGCTGAGGACCGAACCCTTGTAGGGAACCTGGCCTTCGATACCCTCGGGCACCAGTTTGAGAGTATCGGAGACCTCCTGCTGAAAATAGCGGTCCGCCGATCCTCGGGCCATGGCCCCGACCGAACCCATGCCGCGATAGGACTTATAGGATCGGCCCTGATAAAGATAAACCTCACCGGGACTTTCATCGGTGCCCGCGAACAGGGATCCAATCATCGCTGCGTTGGCACCGGCGGCGACTGCCTTGGCCAGATCTCCGGAAAACTTGATGCCACCATCGGCAATAACCGGAATATTGGCTTTGTGGGCTTCTTCAACGGAATTCATGATGGCCGTAAGCTGGGGTACGCCGACACCGGCGACGATGCGGGTCGTGCAAATGGAGCCCGGACCAATACCCACCTTGACGGCATCGGCGCCGGCGTCAATGAGCGCTCTGGTTCCGTCGCCTGTCGCCACATTGCCAGCGGCGACCTGAACCTGGTTGGAAAGACGTTTTATGCGCTCCACCGCCTCCAGAACGCGGCTCGAATGGCCATGGGCCGTATCAACGACGAGGAGATCAACACCGGCGGCGATGAGCTGTTCGGATCTTTCAAAGCCATTGTCACCAACCGTTGTTGCCGCGGCGACGCGCAATCGCCCCTGGTCATCCTTGCAGGCATCGGGATGGAGCTGCGCCTTTTCGATATCCTTGACGGTTATGAGGCCGATGCAACGATAATTATCGTCAACCACCAGCAGTTTCTCGATGCGATGCTGGTGCAGCAATTTCTTGGCTTCTTCCATGCCCACATTTTCACGAACCGTAACCAGATCCTCATAGGTCATGAGCTCGGATACCGGCTGTGACATGTTAACGGCGAAACGGACATCCCGGTTTGTCAGCATTCCAACGAGCTTGCCGTCGCGGACTTTGTCTTCGAATTTCTCCACAACGGGAATCCCGGATATGCCGTGCCTGGTCATCAGGGCGAGCGCTTCGCTCAGGGTCGCTTCCGGGTTGATGGTCACGGGATTGACGACCATGCCGGACTCAAACTTCTTCACCTGCTGAACCTGGTCCGCCTGATCTTCGGGTTCCAGGTTGCGATGGATAACCCCGATCCCTCCTGCCTGCGCCATGGCAATGGCCAGCTTGGCTTCGGTGACCGTATCCATCGCTGACGATAGAATAGGTATGTTCAGGCTGATATCCTGGGTCAGCCGCGTGGTGACGTTCACATCCGTTGGCAGAATTTCGGAATGTCCGGGACAGAGCAGGACATCATCGAAAGTCAGGGCCATCTCTGTTTGAACACGAGATATGCTGTCAGGCATACCGCCAACCTCCTTCGGTGGTTCGGGTTCGACCGTTGTCGAATGTTATGGACATTTACGTCGCCGTGATGACAGCATTGATTCGATTTCTTTTGGGCTGTGCAATTCGCGGCGGCGACTCGCCCCGGTTGGCGCTTTTATCTATCATTTGTTGGCCGCAAAGCAAAGTGTTTGCTGTTTTGAAAATTGTCGCATCAACGGCAATGATCCAACCCCGTCATATTGTTCAATAATTTGAGGTATTAAGGCCCTATCCTCGAAATCCGGTCGCAAGAACGTACTTTTCAGAAGAATCACTGCGGCTGGCCTTCGGCTTTACATGTATGACCTTGTCGAATGTCTGTTTCATGTCATTCAGGAGTTC
>JANQOC010000640.1 GCA_028279265.1 Hyphomicrobiales bacterium | reverse complement strand
CAATCTCTCCAAATTGGTACGACGGATTATTGAGAAAGGTTATGTGAATGAGTATCGTGACTCAAAGGACGGTCGTGGCAAAATATTGAAGATAAACTCCAGAGGTTGCAATATTCGAAAAAAGATGTGGGTTTTCTATGGTCCACTCATCCAACAGCACGTTGGGATACTTTCCGAGAAACACGATGTGGGGGCAGTCGCAGAAGCCTTGAAATCGTTGATGAGACCAGAGTTTCGCAAACCACTCTAATATTTGATCGAACCAACTTGGTATTCTGATGTCCGCCTTGGGTCATTAACGGAAATTACCTGCTCTAAATTTGATATCCGCTTTACCCCCGAAAGCGGACATAACAGGTGAGGCGCGAAAGAGTCTGCTATGTGCCAAAAGCGGATACAAATCACTAAGCTTCAATATAGCTGTGTTGTGCCAAAAAGCTGTCATAGAGCGCTTTCAATTTTTCTGACAAATACAGTCAAAATTTTAGCCATTTTTCTCCCGCGACCAATGGCTTCGGTTATGGGGCGTGGCCACAACAGATTAAGGCAACACACGACCCTCTCATTCCGGGATGCTTTTCAACCAATCGGCGATTAGTATCATTGGTACTAATGTCCTAATCTTCTCGGATGAATGAGAGTTGGCGACGAAGCTTCAGTAAGTTGAGATCACGTTTTCTAAACAGCTCGTCGACTTGTTGACCTTCATATTCGTAAAATCCCCGACCTGATTGCACACCAACTGCCCCATCGGCAACGAGTTTGTCCAGAGTTCGGCAATTGGCGTCAGGAACCCCTTTTTCCTTCGAACGTGCGGCAAACACGCTTTGAACGATATCAAGACCTGTATAATCCAGTTTCTGCACATGTCCCATTGTTGCAAGACGGAGTGCAAGTCCGTGGATGATCGAACAGTCAATATCTTCGGGCGACACAATCTCTTGATCTATCAAACTGAAAACTTCCTGATTGATGGCTCCTTGTATACGGTTCGCAATATATCCGGGCAGAAATTTTTTGAATACAATCGGGCGCTTTGCCATGGAGTTTAAAAAGTCCACCATTTGCCTTGTGTTATTGCTATCACATACCGGGCCCGGCACGACATCAACCAGGTCTATGATATAGGGGGGAGAGTACCAATGTACGATCATGGCCCGGTTCTGCAAACTGTCGGGGATCAGAGGAAACACATCTAGGAAGGATGTGTTGCTCGCCAATGTACTTGACGGTGACATGATATCAGCAAGGCTCCGGTAGAGTGTCTGTTTCAATGCCGCATCTTCCGATATCGCCTCGATTATCAGATCCGCATCGAATACCGCACCTTCCAGTGAATCGACACAATCAATTTTATCTTGCACCGCTGCGACCTCATGCGTCGAAATTTCTTTCGCCTCGACAAGAGTTTCCAATGCCCTTCCTATGTTTTGGTCAGCCTCCCGAATTTTCTGGCTTGAGTTGTCGTAAAGACGAACATTACATCCGGCCAGGGCATGGACCAATCCCAGGGCGTGCCCCATCGTTCCGGCTCCGATAATGGCAACAGACTTATAGAATTTCATGATCGAATTTCCTTCCCACTTTGTTAGGGGGGTTCCGGTTACGTTGTCACTTGGTGAGCTGTGTTATGTGCCTTCTCAGGCCGGAGCACTCCTGTCAATTTGACGGCAATGACACACCAATGCCTGCTTTCCCGGAGGGAGATACCAGGCCGGGTCGCCTGACGATGTCAGGCCCGACAATTCCTTGCACCGGCCACTGGTGAACTTTATGAAATTCGATAGACTCAATCTGGTCAAAGGCGGAAGCGAACTGGAGATTTGTCATAAACAAGAATACGCTGGATGCACCATGAAGGGTGACTGGAAGGTCTCCGGTAACATTCAATATTTCTATCGCTTCTGTGATGCCTCCACACATGGAGAGGTCGAACTGGATGAAATCCAGATGACCTGGTTCGACAAGGTCGCTAATTGAATTTTTTCCCACAAGTCGCTCATAACCGCAAATCGGCAAATCGCAATCCGAACAAAGCTCTGCAAGTGCTGTTTCAGGGCAGGGCTCTTCAAACCAATAGATGTCCCGATCGTTGATCGCATGCGCAAAGCTGCGGGCGTTTTCAACGGAATAAACCGTATTGGCATCAACCATCAGCTTCACATCGGGCCCTATGGCTTCCCGCACCGCCTGGACCCGTGCCATATCGTCATCCATGGGAAGACCGGCGACTTTGATTTTGACGGCGTCAAATCCCTGTCGGACATAACCGCGGACCTCATTCTTTAACTCTTCGATCCCTTGTTCATCGTCATAAAGTCCCCCACTGGCATAACAGTAGACATCACGACGTTTCGCTCCCAGAAGTTCGCAGAGGGGAATACCGGCTGCCTTCGCCTCGGCATCCCAGCAAGCGCAATCGAGACCGCTCACGGCTGCCGCCAATACATTGTCGTTGTTGTCTATGGCTTCGGACAAGCCCTTGCGAAGATGTTCACGTGCCTCGGCCGGAGATAGGGACTCAAGGTCTGTCGATAGTTTCGAGCGTAGTATCTTATCAAGGGCTTCAATCCCGATACCAGCTGTCCAGCACTCGCCATATCCTCGTATTCCCGAAGAGAGTTCGACTGATACATTGAGCATTTCCTTCTTGTGGGGGCGTTTCCGGGCATTCCGGAGTGTTTTGGGCAATGGTTGAACAAACGGATGAAGATGTATGGATTGTATATTCAACTCGGCCCCGCTTTCGGCCAGCGATGGGATTCGGCCGGCTGCACGATTTTTGTCCAATTTTTCAGAATTTCCACGTCCCGTTCTTTATTCGCAATTCGCTGTGTCAGTTGCTCGGGTGACCAGCCTTTCAGAACCATATCCCGCAATTCCCGAGCTATGTTGCGGTATGAAGGATCTTCAATTAGATCGGTTGTCTCAAATGGATCTTCTGTCATGTCGAACAACTGACCCGGAAATCCGTGGTAATAAATATATTTGTAGCGATCCGTCCTTAGCATTCGATTTGCGATTTCGGATGTTTTGATACTGACGAGTCCACCATAGAACTCGCTAAACGTCAGATTTTCCCAATCAATGGTTTCTCCCCGAACGAGATCCAGGAAACTGCGGCCTTTTCCATTTGGCAGCTCCGGCGCTTTTGCAACATCGATAAAGCTCGTGGCCATGTCGATCAGGTTGACGACTTCAGTCCGCCGCTGCTGGGATTTAGTCTGGCCCGGCCAGTTCCAGACCAAGGGAACTTTAATCGAATGTTCGTAAAACGTATTTTTCTGCCAGAATCCCCTTTCCCCTAATTGTTCTCCATGATCCGAGGCATAAACAATCAACGTATTCCCATCGAGATTGTTTTTCTTTAATGCTTCGATGACCTTGCCCACCTGCCGGTCGATCATCCGCACATTACCGTAATAAGCAGTCCGTGCATTGCGGATATGATTATCGGGGATTGCTTCGAATTCCGCCTGTTTTCGCCAGGACTTTAGATAGGGGTGCTCCCTATCAAGATTTGGGGATCCGTGCTGCGGCGGGGGTAACTGGCCGTCAAAATAAGCATAGTCTTCTTCGAGGGCAATGTAGGGAGGATGAGGCCCGTACCAACCGATCGTCATGAAAAACGGACGAGAGTTTCCGCTTTTACCCAACTGATCGATAAAGTCTACAGCACTTTTCGTTACCGCCCGGTCATATTTGTGGATGATGGTTTCACCCTTGCCGGCATATTGCAAAGTCGGCCCCTTTGTCCCACGAGCTCTATTCAAATTTCCATAGTCAATCAAAGGCGATCCCGGCCAGTTGACACTGATATCGCCGAAGGGCCGTTCTTGAAATCCATGATGCTGATCTGGACCGATAAAATGCATGCGGCCAATCAGGCTGGTTCTGTAACCGGCAACACCGAGCGCATGAACAAAAGTCGGCGTATCGGACCTGAGATAGTCACGGTTTGTATGGACACCGATATCATGGGGATATTGCGCTGTCAGCATGGCCATGCGCGCGGGAACGCAAAGCGGTGATGGGCAATAAGCATTTTCGAAAAGGCATCCTGTTTGTGCAAGCCGGTCAATGTTGGGCGTGTCCGCCCAGCGATCTCCATAACAGCCGGTAAAGGAGGCAGCATGCTGATCCGAGAACATGAAGACAATATTCGGGCGACGTTCACTCATTACGCAAATAGTTCATTTCCGGCTTCAAGGCCCATCTGTAGGTTTCCGGAGGAGCGGTTTTTATCGCCCACCTTCCGATTATTTCCTTATCCCGTTGCTTGCGGATCATTCGTTGTTCAATGTCATCGGGATGCCAGCCGTCGAGAAGCTTTTGCAACAGCGACGCCTTCAATTCCTGACATTCCGTTTCCCCGGAGAGGTCGTTGATCTCGAGGGGGTCCGCGTCAAGATCGAACAGCTGCGGCTCGAATCCATGGTAGTAAATGAGTTTCCAATTATCCTTACGGATCATTCGCTGACGCATTCCATCCCATTTCGTTACATCCGAACAATATTCTGAAAATGTTTCATTGTCCCAGGATGAGTTGGAGCTCTGGGCAATACCCAACAGGCTTTTCCCCATACTGTTTGGCAGCGAATCCGCTCCCAGAGCCTCCAGGAATGTCGCATTGAGATCGATGAGGTTAACGACCTGATCCCTTTGTTCTCCCTGCGGCAAACGATCGGGCCAGGACAGGATCAATGGAATTTTGACGGACTCCTCGTAGAAGGTATGTTTCCACCATAATCCACGTTCTCCGATTTGTTCGCCATGATCGGATGCATAGACGATAAGCGTATTTTCAAGCAGGCCTTTTTCTTCGAGTTTTTCGAGTAGTCTTCCAATCATGCGGTCCATGGAAGTGACAAGCGCATAGTAGGCAGTTCGTGCCCGAATGGCGTACTCTTCGGGAACGTCGACAATGTCATGCTTGTGCCGCCACCAGGCCAGCCAGGGATGTTCCTTTTCCGGTGCCGGTATGGGGGCCGGATCTATCTTCCCTTCGTAAAGTTTATAATCCTCGCGTTGAGCAACATAAGGCGCATGGGGAAGCATAAGGCCAACGGTCACACAAAATGGATCATCGACACTATGACTGTCGAAATAGTTCAAGGCGGCCTCGACGGTGTCCAGATCCTTGAGCTCATACGCGCTTTGACCAATACCGGATTTGTCCAGGGTTGCCCGCCCCGGTCCGGCAGCACCTTTGAGGGGGCCCATGTCATGCTTTTCAACCCCAATCCAGTTCGGACTGTGATCCCCGACTTCCCTTGTGACATAGCCATGCAACTGGTCCGGACCGACGGCATGCAACCGCCCGAACAACGTCGGCTTGCAACCTGCGGCCCCGAGTGCATGGGCGAAGGTCGGAATATCCGAAGGAAGAAAATCATCATTCATCCAGACTTCTTGTTGCGAGGGATAACGGCCCGTGAGAAAGGACATGCGGCTTGGCACACATAAGGGAGAGGGGCAATAGGCATTGTCGAACCTTACCCCCCTATCGGCAAGCTTGTCCAAATTGGGTGTATTGACATACGCGTCTCCATAACAGCCGGTGATTTTCTGAGCATGCTGATCTGAAAACAAAAA
>JANQOC010000633.1 GCA_028279265.1 Hyphomicrobiales bacterium | reverse complement strand
GGGCGTACACGATAGAGGTCCGCATGAAAGTCGAGATCCTTGGACGGTTTTAGGTGTCCCTGAATGACTTTTCCCTCGACGTCGGCGACCATCAGATTGTCCATGGAGCATTCATTGAAGCCGACGCCGCTCGGTTTAATAACGAGAGCGTCGACACCGCTTAGTTTCACCGACAGATTACCGCCGGCATTTGTTTGCAGGCCCAGCTCAAAACAGCGTTTCGCCGTTTCGATGAGAGACTGTTTTTTGCAGTACAAATCGTTTTGATCGAGTTCCATTGAGGTCATCCTAATTCAGGTATTCAAGCAGAGTCTCCGCGCAGATCTTTGCAAATCCCGCGTCTTCGATATGGAATTCCGAGAATTCTGTTATGCGAATATTGGGGCCGGCAAATTTTCGTGCACTGTCCACGAATATTTGCCGCAATTCCGGGGAAAATAGCTCCTGTCCCTCGCGGTCCGTATTGGAAAAGCCCTGCATGGGAACAAGAATCTGAATTTCCGACGGTCCATTTGCAAGGCAGCTCATCAAATATTCTGTTTGCGATTCCATCTCTTCGGGAAGCACCGCCACATGGGTAAACAGCTCAGAATGTCGAAACACCGGACGTCGTCGGTACGCCTCCTCCAGTTCCTCAAAGGCCCCGAGACCGATAAAATTCAGGCCTCCGGGGACAATGATCATCGGCAGGTCTTTCTCAACCGCCGCGGTGAAACGCCGGTCCATGTCCACATGTGCACCCGCCAAGCGCATTCGCGTCAATTCATGGGGTGTGAAATCAATGAGCCCATGGACAATCTCCTCATCAACAGCCCGGACAAGGGCTGCGCCCCCATAACCATTGGAATGAAAGATGATCGTATTATAATTGCCCCCGGCCAATCGGCTCTGTATCTCGATAACACCCTTGTTGGTTACGCCCAGAGCGGATATTGCGATGTTTTTCTTGAGTTCCTGACTTTCATTTGCTCCCTTGCTCGACAGTATTCCGTTTGTCAGAGCCGCGACGCGTTCGAAGGTTTCATCAAGGAGCGGGTTCATCCCCTGAATATCGTACGGTGTTGGGATCAGGATAATATTGTTATCGGCAACCGCATTGCGCGGATCAAATGGCAGGGTCGTTATCAGGAGTTTCGGGAAGTTAAGGGGAAGTTTCTTGAAAATTTTCAGGACAATCTGACTGCCTGTTCCCCCGCCCATTCCCATAACAAGCCGAGTACCTTTTTCGATCAGGTCACAGACTTCAGGAAGACAGTCATCTGCTACGCGGTTCATGAGGTCGATTTTTTCATGTCCATGCAGGGCGCTGTTGTCCCGGTCGAGACTGATATCAATATAGCGGACATCAAACCCGTACCTTTCGATCGCCTTGCGAAGATGTTCGGCTTCAAGCGTCTTGGTATCGAGGGTAACCAGGAAAAGTATGGGCTCTGTTTTCATTTGTCGGTGAGCATTTGCGTACGCTTCAACTAATTTTCAATTACGTTGTTTGGCCAATCCGGAGTTTGAAACCTGCATTTTTGATCGCCGGAGGGGTCTCACCTTCGAGCCGCTGCATCAAGTGTTCGGCGCTTATTTTTCCCATGTCATATCTCGGTGACAATGTGGTGGTTATGGCGAGAGGCATGGCATCGGCGATCTCCAGTCCGCTGAAACTGGCGATCGCCAGGTCCTCGGGGATTCTGATATTATTTGCCAAACAAAACATCATTGCGCCTGCCGCGACGGCATCATTTGAAAAATAGACGACTTCTACGTCCGGGTGATTGTCCAGGATCTGGGCAATATTGTTGCGGCCTAATTTGATGCCGGATTGTTCGGGTACGGTAAGTTTAACTTCGATGGAGCCTTCGTTCTTTTCAACGGTATCTGAAAAACCTTCGAACCGCTTGCCAGCGGTCTGGTCGAATGAGTGATCCGAACCAAGATAGCCGAACTTCCGATAACCCTTTTTG
>JANQOC010000597.1 GCA_028279265.1 Hyphomicrobiales bacterium | reverse complement strand
ATATTCCCGGTGTCGAACGGTCCCGCTCGGTGATCGTACTGGCCAAAAAGTTCGATCGAAAATTCACCTGAACGCAGACGTGCGAAATTTAACTTTTCGCGAGCACCAATCGGATTCCAGCAAGTGGCATTCCTGCCTCAATAGGTGTCCTCTACCCCATAATCGGACAATTTGCCGGTTGGCCCGGCAATCTGCAAGAGATCGGTTCCCGTTTCGGTAACTTGCTGGGTTCCAATCCCCGCCGACTCTCCTCACACTCATTAAATCCGGTTCATCAGAGAGTACCGATTCATTCCATTCGTAGCCTGCGTGAACGCCGCCCGAAACGACTAGAACAGGCAGTACTTGCCCAGTTTTTTCAACTACGCAGACGTGTTCACAGATGATTTGGCATTGGGGGTTGGAGACTAACTTATGACAAAGAAAATACTGCTCGTCGGTGCCGGTAAGATCGGTGAAGCCATTGCCATCCTGCTCAAGGGCGTGCACGACTATGAGCTGCTTGTTGCCGATCGCTCTGATGCAGCCCTCGCGCGCCTTCAACAGCAAACCGGTGCGAAAACTTTAGTACTCGATGTTCACGACGCGGAGGCATTTGAAACCGCTGCCCGTGGGAAGTTTGCATTGATCAGTGCGAGCCCGTTTTTCCTGACCGAGCAGATCGCCACAATGGCCCGCAAGGTCGGCGCCCACTATCTCGACCTCACGGAAGATGTGAATGCGACAGAACTTGTCAGTAACCTCGCCAAGGATGCGCCAACCGCGTTCATCCCCCAGTGTGGCTTGGCGCCCGGTTATATTTCGATCGTCACAAATGACCTTGCAAATAAGTTTGACAGCCTGGAAACAATTCGAATGCGCGTTGGCGCTTTGCCGAGATTTCCCACCAACGCCATGAAATACAACCTGACCTGGTCGACGGAAGGTCTGATCAATGAGTATTGCCAACCCTGCGATGCCATTGTTGACGGTCATAAAGTCAAAACCATTCCTCTGGAAGGACTTGAGGAATTTGCCCTCGACGGTGTCCGTTACGAGGCGTTCAATACATCCGGTGGGCTCGGGACCATGTGCCAGACTTATGCGAACCGGGTTACGTCCATGGACTATCGTTCCGTCCGATATCCCGGCCACAACGCGGTCATGAAGGTGCTTTTGCAGGACCTGAAACTCTCGAAACGGCGGGATCTGCTGAAGGAAATTCTGGAAAATGCCGTGCCCGCGACCCTACAGGATGTGGTCCTGATTTTCGTCACCGTGAGTGGCACACAAAATGGCCGGTATTTGCAGGAGGGTTATGTATCGAAGATCTTCGACCAAGAGGTCAAGGGTCAACACCTGAGCGCAATACAGATCACGACCGCCTCGGCACTGCTTGCGGTCCTGGATTTGCTGTCGTCAAACCAGATCAAGCAAAGCGGTCTCGTGCGTCAGGAAGATGTGGACCATCAGCAATTTCTCGCCAACCGCTTCGGGCGCTACTATGATAAGGCGTTGGACAATGGGCAATCGAAACCCCTTGTCGCCGCCGAGTAAAGAGGTCAGTCATGTCAGAAAAAACAGGTGATTTGAAAACCCAAACCCGCGATATTCTCCTGCGACTGGGAGTGGCGGAAACACAGTTTGCCGAAGGTGACTTGTCTGTCTCATCTCCCGTCGACGGCAGCGAAATCGGTCGGGTGCCAATGTCCACGGTCGAGGAAATGAATGCGGCCTGCAACGCCTCCCGGGAAGCTTTTCTAGCCTGGCGTCAGGTGCCGCCGCCGCGGCGGGGGGAACTCGTGCGTTTATTCGGCGAGGAACTTCGGGCAGCAAAAGAAGATCTGGGAAAACTCGTCTCCCTGGAAGTCGGGAAAATCATCTCCGAAGGGCAGGGCGAGGTCCAGGAGATGATCGATATTGCCGATTTTGCCGTGGGCTTGTCGCGGCAGCTTTACGGCAGGACCATTGCCTCGGAAAGGCCGGGGCACCGGATGATGGAAACCTGGCATCCGGCGGGTCCTTGTGGGATTAT
>JANQOC010000589.1 GCA_028279265.1 Hyphomicrobiales bacterium | reverse complement strand
AGCGCAACCGTTGTTGCGATAAACGAAAGACCAAGAATGGTAAAAACGAAAGCAACAAACAGACGCGCGCCCCAGGACATCGCTCAAACCTCAACCTCTAAAAACTTTTGTAATTTGATAAATGTTATTATCCTTATTTATCCGTGAGATATCCATAGAATGAAGTTCGTTTCGCCACCGGAGTTGCCTTGATATCACAGGCCGACCGGCCCATCGGATCGAACCCTCAAGCAGAGTATGTGCCTTATCCCGCAAGCGGAGTGTCTGTACCGTCCCGCTTAAATGTGCGGGAAATCCTTGACAATGTCAGACATTCCGTTCCAAGTTGCCCAAACCCGGGATGCCATTTTGGCTGAGATTATGCCCGTTGAACCTGATCTGGTTAATACCAGCGTAGGGAGTGGAAATTGCACAGCATCAATCCAGCGATATCCCTTTAGGCGTCGGTGATCGGAACCACACCATGCCTGCAAACGATATCGTTTTGAAAATCAACAGTACCGCTCGCGTTCATCCGGGAAAACTGTTTGCGCCCTCCTCCATGCATCTGAAGCGCGGCGTGACGACCGTCTTGCTCGGCAAAAGCGGTACGGGCAAAAGCACCCTCCTGAAATTGATCGCCGGCCTCTATAAACTGCCGGACACAATGGAAATTTCGGGCCTGAACCCGGCAGAAAAACGCACCTACATGACCCAGGAGGTTCAGCTCCTTCCCTGGTTCAATGTCGAGGAAAACACCTGGATCGGCGACCGCCTCCGGGGTCAAACACCGAACCGGTCCGATGTTCTGAGCCTGCTGAAACAGCTGGAGCTGGATGGGCATACGAAGAAATTTCCCCATGAATTGTCCGGCGGCATGGCGCAACGGGTTGCCCTGGCGCGAACGCTTTTCGAGAAAGCCGACCTCAACCTGCTGGATGAACCCTTTGCCGCCCTGGATGCCCTGACCCGGAGGACGTTGCAAAATACGCTGAAAATGCATTTCAAGGACAAAACCGTCCTCATAGTTACGCACGATCCTATCGAAGCGGCACGAATTGCCGACACCTGTTACCTGCTGCGGACAACAGAAGATGGATTGACGGCGGAACTCACACCCTTTGAAACGTTCGGATCGTCAATCGATGAAACTTACGAACATTTGTTCGAGGCGCTGCAGGCTCCATGATGATCCGCCCGCTCATAACATTTCTGGGCCTGTGTTTTTTCTGGCAGGCCATTGTCAGCCTGTTTGCTATTCCGCATTTTATTCTGCCGGGTCCGCTGCTGGTATTAAAAGAACTCGCGGCCTCGCCAGGTCTGTACCTGGAACACGGCCTCTTCACGGCGATCGAGATTCTCAGCGCCCTGTTTATTGGCCTGCTATTGGGTTTTGTGACCGGTGTCGCCATCTGGAAATCCGCAAAAGTCGAGCGCTGGATCTGGCCCCTGCTACTGGTCAGCCAGGCCATTCCGGTATTTGCCATCGCACCGCTGCTAGTCGTTTGGTTCGGTTACGGTATGGCCTCCAAAATTACGATGGCT
>JANQOC010000560.1 GCA_028279265.1 Hyphomicrobiales bacterium | reverse complement strand
TCATTGATGGGCCCAAGATGCAGCGGCGTCTTCCCAAACATCTGTCGTTCGATGAGGTCGACAGGTTACTGGCTTTTGCCAGGCAAAGAATTGATGGCGCCGAGGGGTTGGAAAAACAGCGGAACCTCAGGTTTCATTGTCTTATGGAGGTATTATATGCCACCGGGCTTCGCGTGTCCGAGCTGGTCTCCCTGCCCCGGTCGGTGCTTGTCGGGGACGACCGCGTAATATCGATAAAGGGCAAAGGCGGCCGTGAGAGACTCGTCCCTCTCAACGAACCGGCAAGAAATGCAATCGAAGTCTATCTGTCTGAGCAAAGGGGCGAAGTCTTCGAAAACTCGAAAAAAACAAAAGAATCGGTCTGGCTGTTCCCGTCCAGAAGCAAAGAAGGGCACTTGACCCGGCAGCGTTTTGCACAGGAACTCAAACAGGTTGCCACAGAGGCCGGTCTGGCCCCGGACCGTGTATCTCCACATGTTTTGCGCCATGCTTTTGCAAGCCATTTGCTTGAGCGAGGCGCTGATTTGCGTTCGGTACAGCAGCTTTTGGGCCACGCCGATATCTCGACGACCCAAATCTATACCCATATCCTCGAAGAAAGACTGAAAAAGATCGTATATGAGCACCATCCCCTGGCAGATAGGCAATTAACCCAATCAATTGGTTGATGTTGGTGTTAAGTATTGTGCTTGTTTATGGTCTGCAAAGGTTTTAAGACAGCCTTGAGTGCACTATATACAATCCAGGTTAATTATTGTTATTCTTGTTGAAATAGGCGTAACGCGTTGTGGGAGGCGGAATAATGGCCGGTGCGGGTGAATTAGCTCACATGCGCACTTATCTTGACTTCGAAAAACCCATTGCTGAACTAGAAAGCAAAGTTGCCGAACTGCGTTCGCTTGCCGAAGAAGAAGATAAGATGTCGATCTCCGATGAGATCGCCAAGCTTGAGGTTAAAGCCCACGAAGCTTTGAAATCCATCTATTCGAATTTATCTCCCTGGCAGAAAACCCAGGTTGCACGGCATCCTGATCGTCCTCATTTTTCGGATTATGTCGACCAGCTGATTGACGATTTTGTTCCCCTCGCGGGGGACCGAAATTTCGGCGAAGACTATGCCATTGTCGGAGGTCTCGGCCGGTTTGATGATCGGCCGGTCATGGTTGTTGGCCATGAGAAAGGGTCTGATACGGAAAAGCGTATCAAACACAATTTCGGCATGGCCCGGCCAGAGGGCTATCGCAAAGCCGTCAGGCTCATGAACATGGCCAACCGGTTTAATCTGCCGATTATATCGTTCGTCGACACGGCCGGTGCCTATCCCGGTATTGGCGCGGAAGAACGCGGGCAGGCGGAAGCTATCGCCAGATCGACAGATTGTTGTCTAAGCGTCGAGGTCCCGATCATTGCCGCGGTTATTGGTGAAGGCGGGTCAGGGGGTGCCGTCGCTATCGCATCCGCCAACAAGGTCCTGATGCTGGAGCACGCAATTTATACCGTCGCTTCTCCCGAGGCCGCCGCTTCCATTCTCTGGCGGGACTCATCGCGGGCCAAGGACGCCGCGACGAATATGAAAATTACAGCCCAGGATCTGGAAGCCCTGGGCGTGATAGATCGAATCATTTCCGAACCTCTGGGTGGAGCCCATCGGGAAAAGGTCCAGGCCATTTTTGAAACCGGCATTGCCATTCAGCAGGTTCTCGACGAATTTGATGGCATGAGCGGTCCGGAAATTCGCTCACACCGCCATGACAAATTCCTGCAAATCGGTAAGAATTTGTAAGTCTTCAAAGACTAAACGGTCTAAAAATAAACAAAATAAGACACCAAACTGCCCCTTCTTGGCCGAATTTTCCTTGTTAATAGTTCGGATTGTGATCAAGTTGTGATTTCACAATGTGTTAACAGTCTTTTAAGAAACAATTAACAGATTCCACTGCAAGGTGATCCAAGTGCGCAAGGGGCACGGCGTATGATTGGTAAATCCAGAATAATAAGGCTGATCGTCGTAGGACTTCTTACGTCCCTCACAGCCTGTGGTGCCCAGTCAACCCTCCCCCACCTAAAACCGCTACCGTCTTACGTGCTCGCTAATCTGGCAGAAAAAGGCATGGGTGAGCAGGCACCAATTTTTATCCGTGTTTTCAAAAAAGAGTCGGAACTCGAAGTCTGGAAACAGAAAGAAAACGGCCGCTTTCACCATTTCAAGACCTATCCCATTTGCAATTGGTCCGGGAAGCTCGGACCCAAATTGTACAAGGGCGACAAACAGGCACCGGAAGGGTTCTATCGTGTTTCCCCACATCAGATGAATCCGAAAAGCAAATTTCATTTGGCATTCAATCTGGGTTACCCCAACGCCTATGACCGATCCCATGGGCGCACCGGTGCTCATTTGATGATCCACGGAAACTGCAGCTCTGCGGGTTGTTATGCAATGACCAACGCCCTGATCGAGGAAATCTACAATCTCGCTCGTGAGTCCTTTAAAGGGGGTCAGAAAACATTTCGGGTCCACGCCTATCCTTTCCGAATGACCGAAGAGAATATGCGGTTGCATAGGAAGTCAAAGTGGTATGGATTCTGGAGGATGTTGAAAGAGGGTTATGATTCGTTTGAGAAATCAAAGATTCCGGCGAAGGTAGATGTATGTGACCGACGTTACCTGGTGAATGCGAGTTTTGTGCACGGTGTTCCGGGCGGACGCCTTGATCCTAAGGCCGCGTGTCCCATTTATCGAAAAGTTCAACCTGATCTTTATCTTGGGGAACCTGAACTGGAAGTTGCAAAAAGCCCAGCGTCTTCAGGATTTGGTCTTCTCGCACAACCCGGATCGTTGCGAAGCCTAGCTGTCAAAAACTCCATGAGTGTCAGCCAGCAATAAAATTCAGAAAAGCGGATGTCGTTGTTTTTGAGTTGCGGGCGTTATGAAGACGGAAATTCGTCCCCGTTATGAGAAAATTCCTTCTATTCCTAATTATTGTGATTTGCGCCGGTGCGTTTTCCTATAACTGGACACCGACGAGGCACTATATTCTCGTTGCCCTGGACGCCGTGGATTATATAGACCGAAAGGTTCGCAGACGTCTGGGAATTCC
>JANQOC010000501.1 GCA_028279265.1 Hyphomicrobiales bacterium | reverse complement strand
AGGTTCCGACCGACGGTATCGTCGTCGAAGGGTCGAGCGCTGTGGATGAGTCGCTCCTGACCGGTGAGCCCCTACCCGTTGATAAATCACCCGGGGACGGGCTGACCGCCGGCACGCTAAATGGCACGGGTACTTTCATCATGGAGGTCCAGCGCACGGGAGAAGAAACGACACTTTCACGTATTGTCGCCATGGTCGCCGAAGCTCAACGCACCCGCGCCCCCGTTCAGAATCTTGCCGACCGTGTCGCCGCCTGGTTTGTTCCCGCAGTGATCGCGGTTTCAGTTATGGCGTTTCTGGGCTGGATGCTGTGGGCCCCCGCTCCGGCACTCGGGCATGCCCTGATTGCCGCGGTCAGTGTTCTCATTATTGCCTGCCCCTGCGCGCTCGGTCTCGCGACACCCCTGTCGGTCATGGTGGCCACCGGTCGCGGCGCCCATCTGGGGGTGCTGGTCAAGAATGCGGAATATCTGGAACGACTGGCTACCGTGGATGCCGTGATTGTCGACAAGACAGGAACTTTGACGGAAGGCAAGCCGGCACTGACGACAATCACGCCTGCGGGATCCCTGTCACAGGCAGAGATTTTGAAACTGGCCGCCTCCCTGGAACAGGGGAGCGCCCATCCCCTGGCGATGGCCATCGTCACGGCGGCACAAGAGCAACAGCTCGGGCTCGATCCGGTGAACAATTTTCTCACAGTTACCGGAAAGGGTGTTCAGGGGGAAGTGGGCGGGAAGCACGTCCTTCTCGGTAATCAGGCGCTTCTGGATGCGGAAAATATTTCGATTGCCGATGCGGCCGGCGAACTTAATGAACTCAGAACAACCGGGCACACGGTTATGTTTCTCGCTGTCGACGGGCAACTCGCCGGACTTCTCGCGGTATCCGATCCCATACGGGAGACGACTGCGGATGCGATCAGAGCCCTGCAGGATTCGGGGCTGAAAGTTATCATGGCGACGGGAGATCACAGAGCCACGGCCCAATCCGTGGCAAGGGAACTGAGCATCGGCGAGGTTCATGCTGGAATTCTGCCCGCGGGTAAGAAAGAACTGGTCGATGAATTGCACGCGCAGGGTTTGCGCGTTGCCATGGTCGGCGATGGTATCAACGACGCCCCTGCCCTGGCCCAGGCCGATGTCGGCATTGCCATCGGCAGCGGTGCCGACGTCGCGGTTGAGAGTGCCGGGATCACCCTGATCAAGGGAGATTTGCGTGGTGTGGTCCGCGCCCGCAAACTGGCTCAGAAAACCATGAGCAATATCCGCCAGAATCTGTTTCTGGCATTCGTTTACAATGCCCTGGGCGTCCCCATTGCTGCGGGACTGCTCTACCCGGTGTTCGGGATTTTGCTGTCGCCAATGATCGCCGCCGCCGCGATGAGCCTGTCCTCTCTCTCGGTTGTGTCCAACGCCCTCAGGTTACAGCACCAGAGCCTCTAACCCGGGAAAATTCAGGAATTCCAAGACGATGAGAACTTAATTCCGGTTAAACCTTGACCCTCCTGTCACTGGAAGGTTGAATGAAGATTGTAAGAGAAGAGATTTTAGAAAAGAAGATTGTAGGAAAGAAGTCGTCTGTCATTTGATGTTACCGATCGACAAAGGATGAAGATATGAATATCGGAGAAGCTGCAACAGAGTCAGGACTGCCGGCAAAAACCCTGCGCTACTACGAAGACATCGGTCTCGTAACGCCGCGCCGGTCGGACAATGGCTACCGTCACTATGCCGAAGAAGACATTCACAAACTGCGATTTCTCCAGCGGGCCCGGAGCCTGGGATTTGCCATTGCCGACTGCCGCACCCTGCTCTCCCTATATGAGGACACATCGCGGGCGAGTTCCGATGTGAAATCCATAGCCACTTCCCATCTGGACCAGGTGGAAATTAAGATCCAGGAACTTGAAAGTCTGAGAAAGACCCTGAAACATCTGATCAGTTCCTGCAAAGGCGATCACCGACCGGACTGCCCTATTCTCGATGATCTCTCGCGCAGTGCAAAATCCTAGAACTGTCATTACTTCCATGGCCCTGTCAGCGGCAACCAAGTCCCGTTGGCTTTTATAACTCTTATCTCTCAAAGATTATCCCGAAACTAGCGGTCGAATTCATATCCGACCTGTGGCATAGTTTTTATCCCGGCCGATGGCCGGGACAGAATTATCTCGGCCGTTACAAGTGTTCCGGGGTTTTGAAACGGGTCTCTCTCGATATCTGCAAACTGTGAATAGCAGCAAATTTCGGAGGCCCATAAGAGTAAGGCAGTCGAAGGAAACGAACCTATGATCGAGACCACCGTAGCCGGCAGTCTTCCGAAACCGAGCTGGCTGGCGGAGCCGGAGAAACTGTGGGCGGCCTGGAAGCTCGATGGCAATGAACTCGTTGAAGGTCAACAGGATGCGGCCCTGGCGTGGATTAAGATCCAGGAAGATGCCGGTATCGACATCGTTTCCGACGGTGAACAATTTCGCAAGCATTTCGTTCATGGATTTCTTGAATCCATCGAGGGTATCGACTGGAACAAGATGACCACCATGGGCATCCG
>JANQOC010000475.1 GCA_028279265.1 Hyphomicrobiales bacterium | reverse complement strand
TCCGTTTTTGCTCCCTCTATTTGAAATGCTGACGGTCAGGTTCGTCGGCGATCAATATGAGTTTGTAATAAGGGACAATAAACCCATGATTTTGACCCGGGGTGAAACAGGTCCGACACCTGCCGGGCTCGTGCAATGGGGTTGGGTTGTCACCAATGCCTATTCATTTGTTGTTTATTTAGTGATTCCCTTGTTTGTAACGATTGTTATTTACCTGTTGCTCAAATCTATAATCAGAATGAAATTTAATTCACTGGCTTTTGCAAATCGCCTTTGGGCTATAACCACCTTCACATGCATCATTATTGCACTTAACTATACCTATATATTTGCTGAACCCTTTCTCAAGCAGATAGGTCTTGTGGTATAAACTGAAAAGCCAACAGGGTCTAAGAACCTCTGAAATATTTTTCGCAGGGCAAGGACTGAATCCAACGGTCCAGATGCCTGCAGCTATGGCCGGTTACGCCTTGATGGTGTGGTTCTAAATCAAGCTCAGTGCAGTTTAAGCTTGGGGCGAATGGCCTGGTTCATTCGACTGAGAAGGATTTGCGTCATGCCGGAAAGCCAGCCATGAATGGCAATGAGGTGCATTCTGTAGAGAGAGATATAGACAAACCGCGCGAGGCGCCCTTCAACCGCCATCCGCCCGCCGATAAGATTGCCCATCAAACTTCCGACTGTGGAAAACCGGCTGAGGGAGACCAGGGAGCCATAGTCCTTGTAGACGAAGTTTTCACAGGGCTCATTGGCAATTAAGTGCCTGATATTCGTGAAAACCGTTGATGCCATCTGGTGGGCAGCCTGGGCGCGCGGGGGGACGGGATGATCTTCTCCCGGCAACAGACAAGAGCAGCAATCTCCCAGGGCGAAAATGCGGTCATCACGCGTCGTTTGCAGAGTTGGTTTAACGGTCAGCTGATTTTGAGAATTGGTTTCCAGCCCCCCGATACCGTCCAGAAAGCCCGCGCCTTTGACGCCGGCGGCCCAGACTTTCAGATTGGCACTGATTGACTCGCCATCGGATGTCAAAACGTTATCGGATGTTATTTCTGATACTTTCTTGCCTGTTAAAACCCGAACACCGAGGTCAAGTAATTCGTCTCTTGCTGCGTCTGCTAGTTTTTCGGGTAGTGCGGGCAAAATTCGGGGACCCGCTTCCAGGAGTGTCACACGCAGGCGCTCCTCGTCAAACACTTCCAGTCCGTAGTGGGACAAGGCGGCCGCGGCGTTATAGAGCTCCGCGGCCAATTCCACGCCGGTCGCCCCACCACCGACAATAACGACATCGACATAGGTATCTGCCGATGGATTTTCCGACATCGTACGAGATACGCGAAGACAGTGGTTGAGGAGTTTCTGTCGGAATTTGTCCGCTTGAATGCGCGTGTCCAGAAATATGCAATGCTCACGAACACCAGGAGTGTTGAAATCATTGGAGATCGCGCCAACGGCCAGGATCAGATAGTCATATCGAATCCTGTGCCGTCCGATGATTTCAGTTCCGTCGTCATCGTAGAGCGGGGCAATAATGACCTGCTTATTGTCGCGATCAATGGTCTCCATAGCGCCAAGGAAATAGCGATAGCCCCATCGGTATCCGTGACTTCGATATCCCACTTCATCAAGATTGGCGTCGAGGGAACCGGCCGCGACTTCATGAAGCAGAGGTTTCCAGATGTGGGTCCGGTTGCGTTCGATTAAAATAATGTCGAAGTCATCTCGTCCAAATCTGGCACCCAGCTTTTTTACGAGTTCCAGGCCGCCCGCTCCACCACCTACAACTACAATCTGCGTCTTTTTTGCCGTGCCGGTCATTGCTGTGTGTTTCCTCCCCCCGCCAATGAAGATCTTGGACTAACCAAGAACAGGGGAAGCATCAGAAGACAAAGTGCACAGACGGATGCGTAGCACGTTCAGAAAGGAGGGGGCAGTCATGCCAATCGACTCGAAAAAACAAATTAACAGATAAAAAAATGATTTTGCTGAATTACTGGCCGCCATCACCGTCCAGCTGGTATTTGTGCAGTTTCATATAAAGAGACTGCCGGCTTAAACCAAGCACTTTGGCAGTCAGGGCGCGATTGCCCCCGGTCAGATTCAGCGCCGCTTCGATACAATTCCTTTCAATCATATCCGTCGCATCGCGAACAAGCTGCTTGAGGGGCACATTTCCGATCAAAGCGACGAGATCCTCTGTGGATTGGGGAATACCCAAGGTCTGTCCATTGCCGCTTGATGAACGCAGAGAAACATTTCTGATTATAAAGCCGAATTTCGGCGTATCCGTATCAGTCAAATTAACTACAGAAAACTCGACTTCGTTTGTCTGTCCGGTGGAACTGACGATTTCACCGGAAAGCAATCGCAATCGACCGTGACGTTTGGCGTTGGCAAGAATAACAGACAGGCTGATTTCCGGTCCCTGCATAAAGTCGACAATTGACCGGCCAACGGCGCGCGCTGCCGCACCGCATTGAGTAATATCAACGAATGCCGAATTGACCCATTCGATGGTTCCATCTTCATCGACCAGAACAACCGTTTCGCTGGCCTGCTCCATCAAGTCCACAAGTGACTCGTCGATTGTTTCATGTCCGGCTCTCGGTTCTACAGAAAGCAGGCGTACAAGAAACGAAGCCGTATCCAGGGCGCGGAAAAGACTGATGACAACTTCAACGGGTTCACTGCTGAGGGACAATTTCGCCGTGATCGTCGATGAACTGCCCTGAGAA
>JANQOC010000472.1 GCA_028279265.1 Hyphomicrobiales bacterium | reverse complement strand
GTTGGAGAATTCTTAGCCCCAGAGGAAAGAGAAGTACTTTCTGAATTCCTGGCGGATTCGATGTCGCAGGGATTGTCTCGGCGTTAGTCAGTAGCGATTGAGCAGGACCGTGTTGTTCTCGAGCTTTTGTTATCCTGCTTGTTAACAAGCCCGCTCAAGACGGGATTGCTTTACCGACGGTGAAGGTTGCCGATCTAAACAGAACAGCCAGATGAGCATTTACAATTGTCTGCAACTATTTTCGATAAAGGGAAACCCAGGCGGGCATCAGTGTGAAGTCTTGTGGTTGTCGACGAATAGCATAGATGGTTTGCGGAACGATATCATTTCATGGCCTTCGTAAGTGGAGTTTTAATTCTGACAATAGGAACAGAAGCATTTGAGTACTTTTAAAAATGACCGATGATCCATTAGATTTTATCCTGGAGGACCACGCGCAACAGAACGATTGGTGTGATTCCCTCGAGGCCATTGCTGACTCATTGCCCGTTAACATCGATTACGACCTGGTTGAGGGATGTTTGGCCTTTTTGGAAGGTCCGTTGGAGGCCCACCTTAAAGATGAAGATAATGGTCTTCTGCCCTTGTTAAAAAAACGCGTTCTTCCTGAAGATAATCTTGATCTGCTGTTCAAAGAAATCGAACAGGAACATCAAATGATTGAGGGGGCAACGATCGAAATCAAGGAACAATTGGAAGCCCTGCTTAAAAACATAAAAGAAGTCGATACCAACGCATTTGGATATTTGTTGCGTTCGTTCTTCGAAGCCCATCGCCGACATATTGCATGGGAAAATCTGGTCATGATCCCGCTGGCAAAACGGCGTCTCACCCAGGATGATCTCGATGAACTCAAGCAGATTATGTTAAAGCACCGGGAACACCCGATTTGAAAGTTCTGTAACTTGTTACAAAATTCAGTTTGGTAAAAAGCATGGTAGAGCTCATTTGTACAAGCGGGTATCGAGCATTGATGGCATAAGCCAATTTGGCATCGTGAGTCTTCTCGATAGGACGAACCCTGTTTAATTTGATCTAGATCAATTTTAGTCCGGTAAATTCGGGCAGAATAGTTTCCATCTAACGCCGGTCAATGAATTGACGGATAGTTGCTATTGGGATTTCGAAATATGTCTCAATCCAGCTATTCGCTCAATCCCGTTTTATTTAGTCAATATTGTTTAATACACGTTAGAGAGGAAAACGACATGGATCGGGAATCAGTGAGATTTGACCCACACACGACGATTGAGGGCACAACAATCTTTGACGGATCCCAGGCGATGAAGGGATATGCACTGAATAAGATGTGCTATTCCTTTAACAGTGCGGACAATCGAGACGAATTCGTCGCGGATCCCGAAGCTTACTTCACCAAATTCGGCCTGAACGATGAGCAGAAACAGGCCTGCCGCAACAAGAATGTGCTGGAAATGATCGCGGCCGGCGGGAACATTTATTATCTCGCAAAGTTTGCCGGCATCTACAAGCTGGATGTTCAGGATGTAGGCGCGCAGCAGACAGGTATGACGAAACAACAGTTTCAAGAAAAACTGAAATCGGCGGGTGACTGAAATGGCGCATATTATCGGTGGATTAACATCATCACATATTCCTGCAGTAGGAAATGCAATTGCAAAGGAATTATTCGACGAACCCTATTGGAAGCCCTTTTTTGAAGGTTACCCTCCCATTCGCGAGTGGCTCTCCAGGAATAAACCAGATGTCGCGATCAACATTTACAACGATCACGGATTGGGATTTTTCCTAGACTGTATGCCCACATTCGCTATTGGTGCAGCCCACGAGTATCGCAACGAAGATGAAGGATGGGGCATTCCCCAGCTCCCGCCATTTCCGGGTGATCCAAAGTTAAGCTGGCATATTATTGAGAGCATGGTGGAAGACCATTTCGACATTACGTCTTGCCAGGAGCTAGCGGTAGATCATGGATTTACGGTCCCCATGCAGCTCTTCTGGCCGGGGGCACCCAGCAATCCAGATATGCCCCGTGTTGTTCCTATCAGCGCAAATACAGTCCAGCATCCAATTCCGACACTGCAGCGCGCACTCGACTTTGGCAAAGCCTTGCGTAAAGCGTTGTTGAGCTATCCGGAAGACGTGTCAATTCTTGTTCTTGGCACCGGCGGATTGTCCCATCAGCTTGACGGCGAACGGGCCGGATTTATCAATAAAGACTTTGACAAAATGTGTATGGAAAAAATTGTGACTGATCCTGAGGCCCTGGCAAAAATCAGCCGCATGGAACTGGTCGAAAAAGCCGGTGCGCAGGGAACTGAGTTTTTGATGTGGATGATGATGCGCGGCGCCCTGGGTGAGAGCGTGAATCCTCTGCACTCCAACTATCATATTCCGATTTCGAATACCGGCGCCGGTACAATGCTGCTTGAATGTGCAGCTTGATTACCAGTCCAACGGGAGGGAAAAATCAAAACTCAAATAGGAATAATTGGCGGCGGCCCCTCTGGCCTGCTGCTTTCACAACTCTTGCATTTGCAGGGTATCGACACAGTTGTTCTGGAGCAGAGAAGTCGAGAGTATGTCCTCGGCCGGATACGCGCCGGCGTGCTTGAACATGGTTTTGCTGATCTCATGCGCACCGCGCAGTGCGGCGACCGTATGGATGCTGAAGGAGAGATCCATGACGGGTTCTTCATCGCTTACAATGGGACCAAGCGTCGTGTTGATCTTAAAAAGTACTCCGGCGGCAGTTCGGTGGTTGTGTATGGGCAGACCGAACTCACTCGGGACCTCTATGAAGCCCGCGTCAAGCTGAACGGCGTCGTAATACACAATGCGGAAGATGTAAAACCTCACGATATTACATCGAAAGCGCCCTACCTTACCTATCGCAAGGGTGACGATATACATCGTGTTGATTGTGAGTTTATTATCGGAGCAGACGGATTTCACGGTGTCAGCCGAAAATCAATTCCAGATGATGTGCTGAACGAATTCGAGCGAACTTATCCTTTTGGTTGGCTCGGAGTTCTCTCCAGAACGAAACCTGTTTCACCGGAACTCATCTATGCCAGGCATGAGCGGGGATTTGCATTATGTTCTTTGCGCTCTCAGGTTCTAAGCCGGTACTATATTCAAGTGCCCCTGACAGATTCGGTCGAAGACTGGTCGGATGAAGATTTCTGGACGGAGCTGAAACACCGCTTGCCCAATGATGTTGCCGATCAGTTGATCACCGGCCCTTCCATTGAAAAAAGTATCGCACCACTACGGAGCTTTGTTGCAGAGCCGATGCGCTATGGAAATATGTTTTTAGCCGGTGACTCCGCTCACATCGTTCCTCCTACAGGAGCCCGGGGGCTCAACAGTGCCGCTTCCGACATATTTTATTTGTATCATGCGATGATGGATTACTACAAAAAAGGAGATGAGAAGGGACTCGAGGAGTATTCAGGAAAGGCGCTGGCGAGAGTCTGGAAAGCGCAACGTTTTTCCTGGTGGATGACGATGATGCTCCATAGGTTTCCCGATCAGATTACTTACGATGGACGCTTGCAGGATACCGAGCTTGAATATCTGTTCTCTTCCGAAACAGCACTCGGATCCCTTGCCGAAAACTATGTCGGGCTGCCATTCTAAACATAGAGCAGGAATAGTGCTCGAAATTGTTTGAACTCTAGAACAATAATGGCGACAAGCCAGAAGCTGCAGGATTGGAGAATGAAAATGAGAATTTGTGTTGCGGGCGCTGCCGGAGCCTTTGGACTTAAACACCTGGATGCCCTCAGCAACATCGATGATGTTGAGGTCACATCAGTTGTCGGTGGCGAACCGGATGACATTGATACATTTGCGAGCGAGCGCGGGATTCCTCACGCGACGAAAGATCTGGCGGACAGTCTGGCGAGGGAGGATGTGGATGCCGTCATACTCGCAACTCCAAC
>JANQOC010000465.1 GCA_028279265.1 Hyphomicrobiales bacterium | reverse complement strand
TTCTTACGTGGACTTTCAGAATTTTTTCACGACCGAGGATATCGGGCCTTGGAACCACGACCTGACGATCGAAACGGCCAGGACGTAGCAGCGCCGGATCCAGCACGTCGGGTCGGTTGGTTGCGGCGATAAGGATGATACCTTCGTTGGACTCGAAGCCATCCATTTCCACGAGCAATTGGTTCAATGTCTGCTCGCGCTCGTCATTGCCGCCGCCGAGACCGGCGCCGCGATGGCGGCCGACCGCATCAATCTCGTCGATGAAAATGATACAGGGGGCGTTCTTGCTGGCCTGCTCGAACATGTCGCGCACCCGGCTTGCACCAACCCCGACGAACATTTCGACAAAGTCCGAACCGGATATGGTGAAGAAGGGCACATTGGCTTCCCCGGCAATCGCCCGGGCCAACAATGTTTTACCCGTACCGGGAGGCCCCACGAGAAGGGCGCCTTTGGGGATCCGACCGCCAAGTTTCTGGAACTTTTGCGGATCTTTCAAAAACTCGACAATTTCCTGCAAGTCTTCCTTGGCCTCATCGACACCGGCGACATCTTCAAATGTCACCCGTCCATGGCGTTCGGTCAGGAGCTTGGCCTTGGATTTGCCGAATCCCATGGCCCGGCCGCCACCGGATTGCATTTGCCGCATAAAGAAAATCCATACGGCGATAAGCAGCAGCATGGGGAACCAGGAAACCAGAACCCCGAGAAGCGACGGAACATCGTCCTCGGATGGTTTGGCGGTAATTGTTACGCCGCTTTTTTGCAGCTTTTCGACCAGATTGGGATCGTTCGGCGCATAAGTTTGGAACTTGTTGCTGTCCCTGAATTGGCCCGTAATCTGGTTTCCGGCGATGGTCACAGAGGCGACATCGCCTGTATCAACCCGCTCCAGAAAGTCGGAAAAGCTGATTTCCGTATTCACGGCACTGCGATTTGGATTCTGGAATACATTGAACAGCATGATCAACAGCAGACCGATGACCACCCATATGAAAAAATTGCGGAAGCTGTTATTCATTGATATTCCTTACTGATTTTCTGTCGGGATGAGTTTGTCTCGAGCGCCTGAAGTTCGGATCGAACAACTAATTGATCGCATTACAGCCTTAAAATAGGGTGAGATAGAGAGTTTGCCAACCACTCACTCTCAGAATCTCGCGTCTCTGTAAATTTCCACTGAACCTATCACAAACCGTCATAAGTCCCAGTACTGGCACAATCTATACTAAATAACCTCTAATCAATTGTTATTTAGACGTATTTTTGTACAAATTCGTGTCATCAGGGGGCATTTCGTCCAAAAATCTGCGGATAGTTGAGAAATTCGCATCGAAAAGGCGAAATTTCGGGCCAGCCACGATCAGGCGGCGCATAATAATCGAGCTGCGGCAGGGCTATCAAATGATCGTCAAGCCAGGCCGATACCAGGGCAGGGCGTGCCCTTTGAGGGAGAGATCGGAGCCCTCGTTTCAGTTCTTCAGACCCATTAAAATCCGGCTTCGGACCCAAATGACTGATTCGCAAGGGCCGGGGAGCTGCGGATGCCAACTGCAGCTGGAATCTACGATCCCAAACCTTTGTTTCACCGGGATCGATCGTCAGGTCATCCATCTGATCTGACCTGACTTCGCGAAAAAGAGTCAGAGCCGACGCCGTTTTTTCGATCAAGCAACCTCCGAGGGTCGTGGAGAGCGTGTTGTGCTCAGAGAGTGCCCCCTGCAGGTCTTCCAGTTTGGCGAGTTGAGGTGGACGTGGCTGTCCCCCGAGGGCATGAATACATCGGGACAATATCCGCAACTGCACTTCTTCCATGAGACCGGAGAAGCCATTGCCCCTAATCTCGATGAAACCGTGGGAGTCAAAGCTGACGAAATTTCCGACGAGCCCATCAATATATGCGACCAGGGCTTCCCGGGTCCTTTGCAGTCGCCGGGAACTCAGGGACAAGGATTGGGACGACAATCCGATGTCATCGAGCGTTTGCCAGTTTTGACGAAGTTGTGCACGCTCGAACCGGACGTCGGAATTGCTTTTGTCTTCCACCCATTCCCAGTTACGCTGTCGCAGGGTGGCCCGTAATCGTTCTTTCGGAATGTCGAGCAAGGGACGAAAAATTTCGATACCCAGGCGTGAAGATCGCGGCGACATTCCCGACAAGCCATCAAGACCGCTGCCGCGGGAAAGCCGCATGATTAGGGTCTCGGCCTGATCATCCAGGTGATGAGCGGTCAGCAGGGCGGGAATTCGATGCGCATGACAAT
The DNA here is from genome assembly GCA_028279265.1 of Hyphomicrobiales bacterium. Classification (GTDB taxonomy): domain Bacteria; phylum Pseudomonadota; class Alphaproteobacteria; order Rhizobiales; family CAYWUX01; genus JANQOC01. The sequence continues at coordinate 1,910 of JANQOC010000465.1, read as the reverse complement.
AATCGGCCATGAGCGTATATCGGGCCTCCCTGGCGGCTTCCTGGATACCGGTTCGTGGCTTTTTCCCGCTCCATTCCAGCTTTTCGAAGGTGCAGCCGAGTTGCCGGCAATAAGTTTCCACCCGTTCGATCTCGTGTTTGGCTTCGGCTCGCAGACCATGATCCACGGTCAGGACATGCATCTCGGGCCCGCCCATCGCCCGGCTCTCCAGATAATCACTGACCAACAGCAGCAGCGCCAGACTGTCACTACCGCCAGAAACCGCAAGCGCAATACGTTCGAAATCATCAAGCACTGAAAACCGGGTTTCCAGTTCCTCAGCGGATATGGGGGCAAAAGTCGAGCACATGGTCAATAGGATGTCAGAGGCAATGGGGTATCATACAAATCCCGTCAGCTCTAATAGCTGAATGGCTGTCGGTTCTGAGACTGAACCCGGGTTCCCGTTAAATACCTGAGGCGACCCTGCTCAACAACCGGCACTTTTGCTTTCGATACTCGCCCGCTGTTTCACACGCCCTTCCGCTCGCGGGAATCTCTGACTGAGTTCTTTGAACGTACTGCAGGCCGCATCGTTCTGCCCCAGCCGTTTGAGCGACATGGCCAGTTTCAGAAGACTTTCAGGCGCTTTTTGATGTTTTTTGTAATTGGAATATCCCTTGACGAAGTTCTCCGCCGCCTTTCGATAATTCCCGCGGACGTAAAAGGACTCACCTAGCCAGTACTGCGCATTTCCCGCCAGGGGATCCTTGGGAAATCTTTTAAGGAATTCCGTGAAAGCGGATTCAGCCGACTCATAATCCCGGCCCAGCAAGAAACCATACGCCTCCTGATAAATTTCCTTCGGATTGTTTGAATTGAGACGCGCCGTGAGCGTTCGCTGAGGAGCTCCCGACCCTTGACGGTTATCGGTCTGGAGATTTTGCGTCGATCCCTGCCCCTGATCCGGAGCCACCAGGAGATCGCCAAATCCGCCTCCTGATGCACTTTGATTTTGGGGAAGCTGATCCAGAGGAGCAGTCCTAATGGCATTTTCGTTCAGGAACTGGTTGCTCCCTTCGTTCAGCGCATTAGGCTGTTGCGGGCGTATGCCGGGATTTCCACCGGACAATCGCAAATCGGCAATTTCCCGGCCGTAGGTTTCCAGCTGCCGGGTAATGGCACCAATTTGCGTTTCCAGGCTTTCCAATCGGTCATTAGCCCCCCCGGAGAGGCCGCCGCCTGGCGAAAATCCACCACCCGTGCTGCCGGAGAAGCCATTTGAAACAGCTGCTCCGCCGGATGCGCCACCTTGCTTGATGATCGTCTCCAACGTTCCAATAATGACCTGAAGGTCGTTAATCTGAGCCTCCAGCTGCTGGATACGGTTCTCCAGTGCCGCCGTCGCTTCCAGATTCCCGGAATTCTGGGCGACAACACTTCCGGCATTCAAGGTAATCGCCCCCAGCAATGCCAGACCGAAGAGCATCCGCCGCTCATATCGTAAGTCATGTTTTCCAGTGAGTTTCATAATTCGAGATTACACCTGTCAGATCCGTTCCGAATGAGTCCCGTTATGGCATTCCGTTGTCGCATTCTAGTGGGTGGAGCCGATTTGCAGATCCAAATTCTGTCACGGCGATTTCGCACCATTCTGCGAAATCAAACCTGTGTCAACGATTCCTTCGGATTTAAGCGCACATCATTCCCTAATCTGTGGAAGTTCCAGCCCTGGCGTCTCTAAGCGCCGATCAACAATTGTTAACCCATGACAATGACCAAAATGAGAGACCGGGTGCCTCGCAAGTCACAGTCGACACTCAGTTGCCCCCGGGCTGGATAGCGAGTTGACAGCGACATACCCCGTAATTTTTTGCAGGATTTCTTAAATCAAATCTGTATTTTTTTCCCTGATTTTAGCCGCGTTTCGC
>JANQOC010000418.1 GCA_028279265.1 Hyphomicrobiales bacterium | reverse complement strand
ATGCGCGGTTAGAGGAGCGAGGCCGAGTTTTTCCAGTGCCGGTCCGGCCACGGAAATGCAAATCACATAAGCCGCCGTTGTCGGCACTTCCATGCCCAGAAGCAAGCAGGCAAAGGCCGTTAGCAGCAGGGCCGGCCACAGCTGGTTGCTCCCTGCGGATAGTATAAGCGACGTAATTTTCACCCCGAGGCCGGTTTGACCGAGGACACTGATCACAATGGTTGCACACAGGATGATTGAGGCGATCACGGCGATCTGTTCGCCGGCGGCAAGAGCCACGCCCTTGAGCCTTTGCCGTGTCCTTTGAAAATTGAACTGCAGACGGTCATCAAATGCCAGTAGAACGAAGGCCGACAATATGGCACAGGCCGCCGCGTATTGCGGCGTAAAGCCGCCCAGGAACATGCGCTCGAGCAAAATGAGGAAAGGTACGGCAAAGAACCCGGCGGTGATGAGGACCGTGCGCGCTTTTGGCCTCTGATCTTCAGGTAAGGGTTTAAGTTCATATCGGGAAGCAAAGGCATCGATTCCGACCCAAACGGTTGCGAAGTACAAGAGAGCCGGCAGCAATGCGGCGGCCATGATGCTCGTGTAGGGAATGCCGGTCAGTTCCACCATGACGAATGCACCGGCCCCCATCAGGGGCGGCATGACCTGGCCGCCCGAAGAAGCGACAGCTTCAACCGCTCCGGCGAAGGAACGGGGATATCCAAGTTTTCGCATGGCCGGCAAGGTAATGGCGCCGGTTGAAGCGACATTCGCCGAAGCCGATCCCGAGATCGAACCGAACAAAGCCGACGAAACCACCGATACTTTCGCTGCTCCCCCTTTTAATCTTCCGGCAGCAGCGGAAGCCAGGTTCATGAACCCCTGACCGGCTTCACCCTGATTGAGCACGGCTCCCATGATAACAAACACGGCGACGATATTGACGGATACGCCGGTGAGGCTTCCCCAAAGGCCGCCTTCGGCGATAACCATGGTCCCCAAAAAACTTTCGACTGGAAGACCGGGGTGCCCAAATTCACCGGGTAGCCGGTTTCCAAACAGGCCGTATATCAGGGCAAGGAGCGCGATAAGGGGAAGTGGCCATCCGATAGCGCGACGGGCCATTTCAAGAACGGTGAGGAGAAGTGCCACTGCAAGGATCAGCTGAACCGGGCCTTCCAGAGAGCCATATTGTTCAATCAGAATGGGTTCATTGAGGACAATGTAGGCACAACCGAAGAGACCGATGGCAGCAAAGCCTATTCCGGTCAGGAATTGGGCCCGGCTCTCTGCCAGAAACAGGAATATCCAGGGTACGGCCAGCGCCATGTGGATCGGCCGGGCTATGAGATTGGGAACCAGACCGGAAAATATCAACCAGATGTGAAAGGCGATTGAAACGGCGCCAAGCACGACCCAGAGCCACAATGCCCTCGTACTGTGTTCGATGTCAGTCTTCACCGCAGGTCCCCGGGGCCGTCCGCAAAAAACGAAAGAGCCGGGTCGTCGCAGAACTGGCTTTGACGATCCCGGCCTTCAATTTTTTTTGCCTATCAGATCTCTCAGACCGTCGGACTAGCGAAGTGCATCCGGGAATTTGATACCTGCTTCATCATAGTACTTAATTGCGCCCGGGTGCAGCTTGCCATAGACATTGCCCAGCATTTCTCCGGAAACACCATTCCACCAAGCCGCGGCTTTTCCGAGATCCGTTTTCTGCGACCAGTAAGTCTTTGTCAGCTGATAAGCGGTGTCATCATCCATGGCGGTTGTCGTATGCGCGACGACAGGCAGGGAGGTCGTGACGATATCCTGGTCCACACCGGCATAGGTCCCTGCGGGAATGACGAGTTTTGTTCGTTTTGTCTTGGCGATCTGCTCGTCGGTAAATGACAGGACATTGATACCTGTGCTTGCAGCGGCTTCGATGACGTTCGGTGCCGGAAACGAGCCGGCGGTCACAAAGCCGTCGATCTGCTTGTTTTTAAGAGCCGGAACCGCAGCATTGAGTTCCACATTGGCTTGTTTGACTTTTCCTTCGAGGCCAAACAGTTTCAAATATTTTGCTCCCTCGCGGGCACCAAACGATCCCTTTCCAAGCAGGATGGTTTTGCCCTGCAGGTCGGCAAAAGATTTCACGTCCGTATCTGCCCGCATGACGAAGTGCATTGTCAATGAGGGGATCGGGAATAGGGCGCGAATTTCACCGTATTTTGGATCGCCCTTGTCCTTGAACATGGCGAGTTCTTTTTGCGCCAGTCGCACCAGAACGGGGGGAGTCGTGAAAACGTAGTTTCCGGCACGCTTGGCCGCTTCCTTCACATTCTGAACGGAACCCTGGCTCTCTTCCACGGTGACAATCATCTTTCCATCGGTTCCCTTCTTGATCGCCTCTGCGATCTGAACGGACATCTGGTAATAGGATGATGTTGTTTTCGCCGATTTAAAAGTGACACGTGTCTGGGCGGAAGCGGAGGTGGTCGCAAGCGCTCCGGCAACCGCGGCGGCGACAAGAATTTTCGTGAGTTTCATTGGTCTTTTACCTTCCCATAAGTTCTTTGCGGACTAAATCGCATCCTACCTGGCTTCCGTCAAGTTCGATGGCTCAATGTCAGTTAAGATTG
>JANQOC010000410.1 GCA_028279265.1 Hyphomicrobiales bacterium | reverse complement strand
AATTGAAAAAACAGATAAAAAACACACTCGAACTGACGCAACATTACAACTCTCTCTGACCGTCACCGCACAACGCGTGCGAAGACCACACCAAATTTTAGCAACCGGGTCAGACAGAGCTTCGAAGATTTTTCCGTTATATTATGATTTAAATAGCTGAAAATTATCAGATATTCGCAATGCCTTTTCCGACTGAGCACTCGGTACACGACAAATATTCGGGATGGAAAGGAGAAATACGTATGATATATTTTTTTTATATCTATTTAGTTTGATTTGTGCTTTTTTGACAACAATCGGCTTGCCCGGGCTTTCAATTCGAAAACTCTGAATGCGTACGGGGATGTATAGATGGCATAAAGCCCGCGGACGAAAGACTGAACCGTGTTCGAACTGTCGTCCCAAAACAAAAACCAAAAACACAGGCGCATATATCTCAAGATCTCTCTACCTTAATGAGCGCCCTGGATCGAGTTCGCGACGAAGGTGCGACTCTAATTCTCTGATATCAATGGGTTTTAAGAGGTAACCGCTGATCAGATGCTCCAGACCCAGCGCCTTTGGCGTGAACTGAACATCGGCGGTGACGATTAGAACGCTGCCGAGCCGCGCCAAGGTGCCGTTCGCGGCCGCCGCTTTTATGAAATCACCGTCGCTCTGCACTGGCATATGAAGATCGATAAAAGAGATATCGAATTCCTGTTCCAACACCAGGTTCGAGGCGTCCTGTATCTGCGTGGCGGACTGACATGATAGGCCGAATGAGCGCAGCAAGGTCTCTAGAAGGGTAATATTGATGGCGGAATCATCGACGATCAGAGCCTCAAAATGTCCTTTGGCCATCAAATTTTCTCGCTATCTCAGGCGTTACCGGAGCCGAACCCCATGAACCAGGGCCAAGACCATCGACAGAACCTGAATCTTTGACGCAAAATCGACTCAAGCTTTTCCTAACAATCCCGACTAATCAACGGTTTGCAGGTTTATTATTGCATGCACCCCATTTTTGTGACAGCATTGTTAACCTTGAGGCAGATGTGCAAATAAGCTGAGCATAACTCAACAAAATCTGCCCAATAGAAATAAAATTCTCCAGAATTTCGCTCTCCTGCGAGTGATTTTCTCAAATAGCAATTCTGGGGAGGAATGCATTGGGGAGGAATGGATTCTAAAGCGGAAATCGAAGGTTCACACCTTGATGGCTCGCCCATGAGCCACGGTCCTGATCCTGCGTCTCTCGGTCTTGCCGAGGAAGATATTTTGCGGGCCGATGTCTATCGTCTGCTCGCCCGTTTTCTTGCGCATGCCCCCACCCGGGAAGATCTCAATATCGTCGCCAATACCAGCAGTGATGAAACGGCGTTTGGCAATGCCGCCAACACGTTTGCCAAGCTCTGCCAACAAACGGATACGGAAACCGCGCGGCAGGAATACCACGAGCTGTTCATCGGCATCGGTCGGGGTGAACTCGTGCCTTACGCATCTTATTACCTGACGGGTTTTCTCAACGAAAAACCCCTGGCGAAACTGCGCAATGACATGCAGGCCTTCGGTATTGAAAAGGCCGGCGATAACAAGGATCCCGAAGATCACATCGCCACCTTGTTCGAGATCATGGCTGGGCTCATTCTGGGAGACTATGGCCAGCCTGCGGACCTCGCGACGCAAAAACAGTTTTTCGAAAACCACATCGAAAGATGGGTCACTCATTTCTTGGCAGACCTCAAGGCTGCCAAATCATCGGTTCTTTACGCTTCTCTGGCTGAGGTTGGAGCCCAGTTTATTGCCATTGAAGAAACGGCGTTTTCCATGAGTTAACCGGCGGGCGCCCGCACTTCGGTCAGAAGCGAAAGAAATGGATCGCATGGTGCGATTCAAAATTGAAAGGAGACTTTGGATGAAACAACAAGACGAAAAGTCCTCAACTGATCGTCGAAGTTTTCTGAAAATGGCCGGTCTCGGAACAGTTGCCGGCAGTGCCGCACTCCTTGCTGATAGTCCGGCTGCCAAGTCGGAAGTGTCCGCGACAAGAGACGGTCAGACTTATCAGGAAACAGAACACGTCAAAACCTACTACGACCTCGCCAGGTTTTAATCCCGGCACGGCCGAATAATGAATTCCCGGACAATGGGATAAGTTGAAGAAAGCGGAAGAAATAACTTAAACCCGTAACCCGACAAATCAGGACTATCGATCCGAGTTTGCGGTTACATAGCTGAGGAGGAAGCGATGCTAAGGAAGAAGATGAACGGGGTTGCGAAAGGCCCTCGTTTGTCATCAGCCCTGAAAGATATTTCTGGAAAGGCTGTCGATCGGCGAACGTTTCTCAAAAATTCCGGACTGGCTATTGGCGGCCTGACGGCAATTTCCACAATGAAAACGGGCCTCGTGCAGAAAGCACAAGCCCAGGCGGCGAGCCAGGCCAAAATCGATCTTAAGAAATCTGTCTGCACACACTGTTCCGTTGGCTGCACGGTTGTAGCCGAAGTTCAAAACGGTGTCTGGATCGGACAGGAACCAGGTTTCGACAGTCCCTTCAACCTGGGCGCCCACTGTGCGAAAGGCGCAGCCGTGCGGGAACATGCCCATGGTGAGCGGCGGTTGAAATATCCGACCAAACTCGAAGGTGGTAAATGGAAACGCATCAGCTGGGACCAGGCCATCAACGAGATCGGCGATAAAATGCTGCAGATCCGCGAAGCTTCAGGACCGGATTCGGTCTATTGGCTCGGATCAGCCAAGTTTAACAACGAACAGGCCTATCTGTTCCGTAAACTCTATGCGTTCTGGGGTTCCAACAATGGTGACCACCAGGCCCGTATTTGCCACTCGACCACCGTTGCCGGTGTGGCCAATACCTGGGGTTATGGGGCGATGACCAACTCCTACAACGACATTCACAATGCGCGCTCGATGATACTGATCGGATCCAATCCGGCAGAAGCGCATCCGGTTGCCGTTCAGCACCTCATGAAAGCGAAAGAGGTCAACAACGCACCGCTGATTGTCTGTGATCCCCGATTTACGCGCACGGCCGCACACGCGACCGAGTTCGTCCGTTTCCGACCCGGTACGGATGTCGCGATGATTTGGGGCATCCTCTGGCATATTTTCCAGAACGGCTGGGAAGACAAAGAGTATATCCGCCAACGCGTCTGGGGCCTTGAGCAAATCAAGGAAGAAGTCGCACGCTGGACACCAGAGGAAACCGAACGTGTAACGGGAATTCCAGGCTCGCAACTTCGGCGCGTCGCCCGAACGCTGGCCAACAATCGTCCCGGAACGCTGATCTGGTGCATGGGCGGAACCCAGCACACCAACGGTAACAATAACACCCGGGCCTACTGCGTCTTGCAGCTGGCGCTCGGAAACATTGGTAAATCCGGTGGTGGCGCCAATATTTTCCGCGGCCATGACAATGTTCAGGGTGCCACGGATATGTGCGTCCTGTCGCATTCGCTGCCGGGTTACTATGGCCTCAAAAAAGGGTCATGGAGCCATTGGGCCCGCGTCTGGGATGTCAGCTATGATTATCTTCTCGGAAGGTTTGCATCACAGAAAATGATGCAGTCCGCCGGTATACCGGTTTCCCGCTGGGTAGACGGTGTGCTCGAAGATAAGGGCAAGATGGATCAGAAGGACAACCTTCGAGCCATGGTCTTCTGGGGCCATGCGCCAAACTCGCAGACCCGCGGTATCGAGATGAAGAAAGCTTTTGAAAAGCTCGATCTGCTGGTTGTGGTTGATCCCTATCCGACAGTCAGTGCCGTCATGCACGATCGAACCGACGGTGTCTATCTGTTGCCGGCCTCGACACAGTTCGAGACCCATGGATCCGTAACAGCCTCTAACCGATCGCTGCAGTGGCGCGAAAAAGTGGTCGATCCGCTTTTCGAATCCCTGCCGGATCATACGATCATCTACAAGTTCGCCAAAAAACTCGGCTTTGCTGATGAGATGTTCAAAAACATCAAGGTCGAAAATGACGAACCCAACATTGAAGAGACGACTCTTGAGTTCAACAAGGGTATGTGGACCATCGGCTATACCGGACAGTCCCCGGAACGGCTGAAGATGCACATGAAGCATCAGCATACGTTTGACAAGACGACTCTTCAGGCGCGGGGCGGACCTCTGGATGGTGAGTTCTACGGACTACCCTGGCCATGCTGGGGAACCGCGGATATGAAGCATCCGGGAACACCCAATCTTTACGATCCGTCAAAACCCGTTGCCGAAGGCGGTCTCTGCTTCAGAGCCCGGTTTGGTGTCAAAGCTCCCGATAAATGGGGCGGAGACAATCTGTTGGCCGAGGGTGGCATCGAAGGATCCTCCTATCCCGTGGGATCGGAAATCAAGGACGGCTATCCGGAGTTTACCATGGCCATGCTCACCAAGCTTGGCTGGGACGGTGACCTGACGGATGCGGAAAAAGATGCCATCAACAAGGTTGCCGGCGAGAAGACCAACTGGAAAACCGATCTTTCCGGAGGTATTCAGCGGGTGGCCATCAAACATGGCTGTGCCCCGTTCGGCAATGCGAAGGCGCGGACCGTGGTCTGGACTTTCCCGGATCCCGTTCCAACCCACCGCGAACCGCTGTACACCAACCGACGTGATTTGCTGCCCCAATACGGCACGTATAACGATCGGCAAATGTATCGGTTGCCGACCAGATATGCGTCAATTCAGGAACAGGATTTTTCCAAGGAATATCCCCTCATCCTGACATCGGGCCGTCTGGTGGAATATGAAGGTGGCGGTGATGAATCGCGATCAAACCCATGGCTCGCCGAATTGCAGCAAAACATGTTTGTTGAAATCAATCCGGCGGACGCTAACGATCTGAACATCAAGAACGGTGAACAGGTCTGGGTTGAAGGACCGGAAAAGGCAAAAGTCAAAGTCATGGCCATGGTCACAGAGCGGGTGGCAAAGGGCGTCGCCTTTATGCCGTTCCACTTTGGTGGTCATTTCATGGGTAAGGATCTCAGGAGCAAGTACCCTGAAGGTGCGGACCCCTATGTCCTTGGCGAAGCCGGCAATACAGCACAGACTTATGGGTATGACTCGGTCACCAACATGCAGGAGACCAAGGCGACCCTGTGCAACATAAAGAAAGCGTAAGGAGGAACGATTATGGCAAGGATGAAATTCCTATGTGATGCCGAGCGCTGTATTGAGTGCAATGCCTGTGTCACAGCATGCAAAAACGAGAACGAAGTCCCCTGGGGCGTTAATCGGCGTCGCGTGGTGACCATATCCGACGGTAAACCAGGTGAACGATCGATTTCGGTCGCCTGCATGCACTGCTCGGATGCGCCGTGTATGGCGGTTTGCCCGGTTGACTGCTTTTACCAGTCCGAGGAAGGCGTTGTTCTCCATTCCAAAGATCTTTGCATCGGTTGTGGGTACTGTTTCTATGCCTGCCCCTTCGGAGCTCCTCAGTTTCCGCAGGTCGGAAATTTTGGTTCCCGCGGCAAAATGGACAAATGTACATTTTGTGCCGGCGGTCCGGAGACGGACCACTCCGCAGCGGAGTTCTCCAAATATGGCCGCAACCGCCTGGCGGAAGGCAAGCTTCCCCTATGCGCGGAAATGTGCTCCACAAAAGCGCTGCTTGCCGGTGACGGCGATGTCGTTTCCGATATCTACCGGGAACGCGTTGTCGCCCGCGGCTTCGGCAGTGGGGCCTGGGGCTGGGGTCGCGCCTATCCCGGCGGCTCCCGATCATAGAGTTCAGATCCTTGAAGGTGACCTGGAAATCAGGTCACCTTCCCGGCATCAACCCATGATCTTTCAGATCGACGTATCGACAACAAGAATATTCTCCCAGGCCCATGACGGGCCTGGAGCGCTCTGGCACATGTCAAATACGTAAACTGGCATTTGTCGGAAAGTCGCATCAAAACATGCGGCTGAAATGAGTGGACGACAAGTCAATTGTCGAGTGATGAACTCGACAGATTATTTGGGAAATTAGAATTCAATGCGTGCGAAGTTCGCGTCTGGAATAACAGGAGAGTTTCCAATGCCGAGTGCCAGGATGGTCATGCATCGTGTGAAATGGGTCGCATTCCTCATCGTTGCAACGATGGTCTTTCTTCATGGGGTGGAACGGGGCTCGAACGAACTTGCAGCCCAAAATGTTCGCCCGCCCTCGAACGCGACGACAAGCAAAATTCCCGGGAGCACTCGCGGTGTAGGAAATCTACCGTCCCGGTCGACGCAGCAAACGATCGTCAACGAAGGTCGTGTCCCCGGTCGGTCCCTTGGCAATCAGTCGGATGCGGAATTGTGGCGCTCTTTGCGAAGAGGTGTTTCCGGAACCGTATCAATACCCGATCGGCAGGCCGGTCAACTCATTCAATCCGAAGGTGAGCTTTGGCGATCACTTAAGAACGGTCCCATTACAAAATATGGGAACTGGGCCATGTTGGCGTCAGTCATTCTGATAGCCCTGTTCTTTTTACTGCGCGGACGTATCAAGGTGGATCACGGCATGGCCGGATCGACGATTACCCGGTTCAAGGATATGGAACGTGTCGGACACTGGTTGCTGGCCGTATCCTTTATCATTCTGGCCATCACCGGTCTGAACATCGCCTATGGCAAATATTTCATGCCCGCGATTATCGGCAAGGAAGCCTTTGCGTCAATTACCCAGCTTGGCAAGTGGCTGCACGGCCACGTGGCGTTCGCTTTTATGCTGAGCCTGGTCATGGTGCTGGTTATGTGGATCAAGCACAACTTTCCGAACCGGCATGATTTGATTTGGTTGTTCAAAGCGGGAGGGCTATTTGTCAAGAACTCGCATCCGCCCGCAAAAAAATTCAATGCCGGTCAAAAGCTTCTCTTCTGGCTCATTATTCTTGGCGGTCTTTCCCTGTCACTTTCCGGGATTGCCCTGATGTTTCCGTTCCAGACATCTATTTTTGCCAAAACCTTTGTCATGCTGAATGCGGTTGGCTTCAACTTCCCGACGGACATCTCACCGCTGGCGGAGATGCAGCTTGCGACACTCTGGCACTCGGTTATCGCCCTTGCCCTTATCTGCGTTGTCATCGGCCATATCTATATTGGTTCGTTAGGCATGGAGGGCGCATTCGATGCCATGGGATCCGGTGAAGTGGATAAGAACTGGGCCAAGGAACATCACAGCATCTGGTATGAGGAAGTGATGCGCGGTGACGATACGTCCTCCGGTTCCGGTGGCGCCAAGGCCAAACCCGCCCCTGCGGAATAAGCAGGAAACACATCAAAGAGCTCAAGGATCGTTTGACATACATTTGATCCCCTTTAGCTGGAAAATTTGTTTCCCTGAACATGAACCTTGAGCCTTCACCCAACACGTCCATAAGATCAAAGACTAGTAAAAAAGGCCGGGGAAAAAGAATGAAAAAATATCTTTTCATCTGCCTTCTTATATTTTCTCAACCGGGGACCGGGGCACAGGCAACCGAAACCAAGCCTGAAGTTTCCAATGGTTCGGAAAAATCCGAACCCCTGTCCTCGACCACGGTTACCGATAGCCGGCTTGTGGGCCATGGGGGACCGGTAAAGTCGGTCTCGATCAGTGCGGACGGCCGTTTCGCCTTAACCGGAAGTTTTGACTACGCCATGATGGCCTGGGATCTCTCCCAACCGACCCCGAAACTCCTGCAACGTTTTGACGACCATGATGGAGCCGTAAATGCAGTTGCTTTCCACAGGGATGGAGAGCGCATATTTTCTGCATCCGACGATGGCGCCCTGACCTTATGGGACCTGAAATCCGGCAAACAGCTTCATCGGTTCAAGGGACATCAGGCAAAGATTGTAAACATCGCCCTCTCTCCCGGCGGCCGCCATGTCGCGACAGCGAGCTGGGACCATACGGTGCGCGTTTGGAATGTTGACGAGAAATCGGAAATCGCTGTTCTCCGGGGTCACTCAGGACCCGTAAATGCGGTGTTGTACGGACGCTATGAGAAGCGATCCGTTATCTACACGGCCGGTTATGACGGCACAATCCGGCGGTGGAAGGCTTCGGACGGTACTCTCGAACGCATCGTCTACAAGCATGGGTGGGGTATCAACGCCCTGGCCTATGTCAGCGGCACAGACACCCTGGTTATTGGAGCCCTCAACGGTTCCGTTGGCCTGGTGGATCCGAACGAAGGGGAACTGACAAGGGAACTCCTGCTCCTGGACGGACCGATCCTCTCCCTGGACCTGAACGCCAGCGGTCAATTTCTGGCAGCGGGCGGCGCCAACGGGATGATTAATGTCTGGGCCACAAAAGATTGGGCGATCTCCAAGAGCTACAGGAACCCCTATGGACCCGTATGGGCTCTGGCCCTCAATGGCGACGCCAATTCCCTTTATTATGGCGGCCTCGATGACTTCGTAACGAAATGGCAGATACACCCCCGCAAGCCATTCGAACCCATCAAGAGCGTATATCCCAGGAGATTTCAGGAAAAAGGAAAAACGCTTGGAGAACGCCAGTTCCTGCGGAAATGCAGCGTCTGCCATACCCTTACGCCTGATGGGGCGAACCGCGCCGGGCCAACGCTTTACAAACTGTTTGGCCGGCCGGCAGGAAAGATAAAGGACTACGCATACTCCGCGGCCATTGCCAAATCCGACATCATCTGGAACGAACACTCCATTGATCAGTTGTTCTTTCAAGGGCCGGATAGATTTGTTCCGGGGACTAAAATGCCCCTGCAGCGCATAGCCGATAAGGAACGGCGCGATGCCCTTATCGAGTTCCTAAAAAAGGCCACGGAACCACCGCCTGACACGGATCAACCGATTAAGAAGTCCTCCAGCAATTGACAGAAACAGTAATCAGTAACAGAATTCAAAAAGAACATTGGGTAGGAAAAATATGAGAGCATTTTTGATAAGTCTCGTGATGCTGGTCGTCATCACCGGCGCTTCTGCGATCATTCTCGATAATATCGACATGTCTTCGGAACGGGTCTACTCGACGGACTCTACGTCTCTGAGCCGTTGACTCCAGGTCTCGTGGCGTATCACCGGTATTTCGTTGCATGCGTTCTGATTGCCGGGACCTGTATTTGCTGTTTTACCACCCTCCCACCTAGTGCCAGCGCCAGCAGCTTTGAAGCGACGCTTGAATCTGTCGTAAGCGTATTGCCGACTTGGCCGCCTCAGATTCGCCGCCTCGAAGAACCCGAGGGCAGCGGTGTCATTATCGGAGACGGACGAACGGTCATTACCGCACGCCATGTCGTCGATAAAGCCTTGCAAATTCGTGTGAGAACGCGGGCCGGGAAAATACTCAGAGCAGAACTCATTGGCGGCGACCCGGCTACGGATATTGCCGTTCTGCGGATTGCAGAAGCCCTTACCCCGCTCGAGGTCATCACCGAGGCGCCGCGACTGGGAGACCGTGTCTGTTCGGCGGGCAACGCCTTTGGCCTCGGTCTCAGTCTGACCTGCGGCTCCGTTTCCGGATTGAACAGATCCGGGATCGGCTTTAACCCCATCGAAGACTTTATCCAGACCGATGCCGCTATTAATCCCGGCGTCTCAGGAGGAGCTCTTGTCAATGACAAAGGTGAGTTCGTCGGTCTTGTATCCGCCATCTTTACAAAAAAATCGGACGCCAATATCGGTGTGAATTTTGCCGTCTCCGGCGAACTTCTGAACCGTGTCATTCCCGATCTCGTAGAACGTGGTCGCGTTGACTGGCCCAAATTCGGTTTCAGGGCCACGAACTTCCCGAGTAAGGAAGGTCTGGGCGTGATGGGGGCTCAAATCAGGTTTATCAATCAGAATTCCGCTGCAGAACGGGCCGGACTATCCGTTGGCGATGTGGTCCTGTTTGCCGGAGAGCGGCGCGTCCGTACCGCTTCCGACCTGATTTCGGCAATTGCAATGCAGCCCAGGGGATCGCAATTGAAACTCGAGATCACGCGCAACAAGCAGAGAACAAAGCTTGAATACAAAGTCGAATAAGATCAAATATGTCGTGAACCTGACAATTGTCATGCACAAAGGAGAGCAAAATGGATGAAGGCAACTTCAATATGTCGATGAGGAAATTTCTGAAGCAAGTCGGCGTGACATCACAGCAGCAGATAGAAAAAGCGGTCCGCGACAATAATCTGGATAGCGGCACGCTCAAGGTCAAAGTCGTGCTCACCGCAGAAGGTACCGACCTGAATCATGTGGTTGAGGGAGAGATAGACCTCAACTAACGTGATCCGGAACCGCATCTCATGAGTCTCGACGACCCGCAATTTCCCCCACTGCTGACCGGACATGCCGCCGGCAAAGCCGGAAATCCGCTCCTGAAGGCTTACACCGGTATTCAGGACGGCAAACTCGGGGCCGGTGACATTGTCTGGTCGCGAAACCTGCACAGAGCCGTCGTTGCGATAATCCTGGAACCGGATGTTTCGCTCGATGCCGCGGTGGAAATGCTTCCCCTATCCATGGTTGCCTGCGGCGATTGCCTGGGTGTCCTGACACCGCCGCAAGTCAGTGTCACTTTTCACTGGCCAGGAACGATTAAGGTGAACAATGGCCGGGTTGGCGGTATACGTGCCGCAATTGATCTGGCAGAGGATACGCCGGCACAAATCCCGGAATGGATGATTATTGAAACCGACATCCGGCTGAAACATTCTGAGCGCCGTTTTGAACCGGGTCAGAATCCGGATATAACCGCACTGAGTGAAGAAGGTTGTCCGGATCTCACACGGACGGAATTTATCGAATCCTATTCAAGACATTTTTTGACCTGGCTGAATAACTGGCAGGAGGATGGTTTCAAATCGGTTCATGATGCCTGGATTTTCAGAACAGAGGATTTGAACGAGGATATCGAATTTGAATACGGGGATCATACACACCGGCAGAAATTTATCGGCCTTGATGAACATGGCAATCTTCTTGTCAGATCACGAGACGGGAAGCACGATGTATACAATTTGCGGGAGACCATGCTGACCGGAAAATATTTTGAGTCGGGCCAATGAAATTACTCCGGGCCATACACTTCGATCAGTCTGACACCCATGTCTACGATAAAGCCTCCCAGGTGGATGAGTGGGTTGTATCGGGAGCATTCGAATTCAGCCACCTGAGAGAAAACGACATTCAGGGAAAAATTAAGCAGGCCTTCTCGAACGGATTTCTGGGTCTGAACTCCCTTGGCCGTTCCACATTCGCTTATGTTTCCGAGATTGACGAGGATACGCTTTCCGAGATTGTAAACAGCCTCGCGGATTACTTCGTCGCGGCTTATAACGCTCCGGATCATGATAGGGCCCTCTCCGCCGCCCGGGAGGAACTGGATTTCATCAGGGATCTCTGTAACGACGCTTTGATCAATACGGTTTTTACCGTCCGCCGATATTTCGACGAAGAAGGGCAAATCAGGGAAGAGTTCCGCACCATCAAGGCGCCCGACCATGAACCCATCCACACACCTGTTTGGACGATAACCGATGACGAAGCATGATTTCTGGAAGTCTTCCGGCTTTCATCTCCTTGAAAAGGCGGACAATGGCTGGCTCAATGTTACACCCGACTTCCTGCGGGCCTATTTTACACGACCAGAGATTCATCCCATAGATACATCCTGCGATGCGGAACACCGGGTTTTTGAAAAGCTGATGGCCGATCCGTTCGTGCTGATTTCTCCGGTCGAACTCGATGCGATCGTCGATCGTGATGCTGCCGACAATTACCGCATTCTCCTGCGCTTTCGCGATAGCCTCAAGGAAGGCAAGACCCTGGAGAACACCTATCTGAACCTAATGAAGTCGGGAACCATAAATATACCACCCCTGTTTATCGACCAGATGGTGCACATTATTGTTCGAAACATTCTTGACTCAAGTGATGACCCCATAAGGATAAAATCCGCGGAGCTATTCTTCCGCGAACAAAATGTCAGCACCCAGGACGGTCAACTCATGCTGGCCGACCAGGAGATTGTCGAGATGTATGCGAAGACAGGCGGAGCCGGAGGCCTGGGACAGCTTCTTCAGGACAGTGAAACACCCATGAAGTCCGTCGAACTCGACATCCTGGACGATGATAATGCCGATATCTACTGGGAACGCTCGGAACGGTTCGATATGGTTATTGATTTCAGATTTACGAAACCGGCCCTGGATGCTTTTGCCCG
>JANQOC010000374.1 GCA_028279265.1 Hyphomicrobiales bacterium | reverse complement strand
CATAATCCGCGTGTCGGGAGTTCAAGTCTCTCCTCCGCTACCACTCAAAACTTTCAGTCATATATGCGATAGATTAAGGTTTAGAAGCGGGGTCGGACGACTTCTTCCGGGTTGGTAATAGTCCGGATTGTTCCCGTATAAGGACCTTTCGATCTGAGATCTGCCTCTCTTGAGGGTAAAAGATATCCGGCAATCCCGGTCAGTTGAATACGCCGCCTGTTGGGTTGCCGTGACTCCCGAAGATCCGCACTTCTAATTCTATTGTGCGACGGTGCGTTTCAATCTTGGCGATCCTGGAGTGCGAAGATGGCTTCCTCGATCGTCGCGGCCAGCGCCTGGGGTTGGCTGAGCTGGGGTGTGTGTCCGGAATCCAGGCTGAAGGGCACGGCGCCGGAAACGAGTTCCTGCATGCGTTTTTGTGCCACCGGCACAATTGATTGATCAAGCTTTGCTTCAATGTAGGCACGGGGTATCCGGCCAAAGCGTTCTTCGGTCAGTGTGGCTTTGATGGCCCGGCCCCGTTGCGGATGTCTCTTTAGTTTTGCAGCCGCCGCATCGGCAATATCTCCAGGGCAGTCCTGCAACAGGATTTTCTGCGCTGCACCTTCAATGATTGTCGAGGTCTCGCCATCATCCGACCATTTGAGATAGGGAATAATACCCGCCATTTCCGGGTGATCCGGTTGCAGTTCCGCGACAAGGTCCGCGTATTCCATTCCGCTCGGCAGCATCATGCCGGCAATGTAGATAATTGCGCAAATGCGATCCGGGTGATTTTCCGCCAGCTGACTGGCGATAATTCCACCGGATGAATGACCGACAACGACAATATCATCTTCAATCTTATCGAGCTCCTTAGACAGAAATCCCATGTAGAGGCCAAGCGAAACTTCTTTGGGAGGCGTTCGGTCCTGGCCGCAGCCATTGCCGGGCATGTCGACGGCCGTGCAGGGGAGTTGCCGTTTCGAAAGTTCGGGAATTAATTTGTCCCAGGCCCAGGCCCCCTGCCAGGCCCCGTGAATGAGGAGCAGATGAGGCATAAAGCGATCCGGTGTTATGACTTATCCTTATAGGTAACGTCGTACATTTTTCGATAATGCTCTTCTACCGTGGTGACCGGATATTTAGGTGTATCTCCATCGCCGAGGCAGGTTCCTATGCATTCGATGGGAATGTCCGGATTGCCCATATAGAAGAAGGGGATGGAATATCGATCGTGTCCCGAACGGTTGATCACCCGGTGGAGCGTCGAGCGGTACGTATCATTGGTCCAGCGCGCGATCATGTCTCCCAGATTGACCACATAAGTATCTTCAATCGGGGGCGCATCAATCCAGCCTTCGTTTTCGTCCCGCACCTGAAGACCGCCGCTATCGTCCTGCAGGAGAAGCGTCAGTGTTCCAAAGTCCGTATGAGCACCGGCACCTTTTTCTCCGGGTTTCGAATTCGGTGGTTGCTCCGGGTAATGCAGAAGTCTCAGTGTTGCCACTTCATCTCTGCTGAATGTGTCAAAATGATTCTCGTCCAGTCTCAATGACAGAGCCAGGCCACGCATCAATGTGCGCGCCACACCCAGCATCTCCTTATAATAATTCTCAAGCTTCTGCCGGAACCGAGGAAGATTTTCAGGCCATATATTCGGGCCGTGATTGAATTTTCCGCTCGCTACACGGGGATCGTCTTCGGGAAGATCGAGGCCGATATAATAGCCTTCTTTGATATCGGCAGGCGCTCCAGGCTCCAGTGTCTGTCCGCGTAACTTTTCATAACCCCGGTTGCAGTTTGATTGTGCCTTGTCGACCTTCAGCTTTTCCTCCAGGGGCAGGGAAAAGAATTCCCTGATGACGTCGAGGGCTTCTGCCCTCACGTCCGGCGAAACACCGTGGCCCCGGAGATAGAAAAACCCTTTATCCAGACAGGCTTCCCGAATTTCATCTCCAACCCGTTTTTTCTTCGCAACATCGTCCGACCACAAGTCCGACATATCAATGATGGGAAGCGACATGAGATCCTCCTGGATTTGAAATATCTTGATTGTCTTAAGCTTAGAACCAGATATGGAATTTCTCAAGCGCACGCCGTACGGACTTTATACGGATTCCGGATGCGGACACCGGCAAATAGGGCCCTGAAACCAGGCTCCCGTCCCAGTCTTTTACAGGCCTGATCCCCGCTTATCGCCTTGCGACTGGGGCCCTGGACCGGTTCTAACTACTGGTTTCCCGAACGCGGGATCTTAAGTGTCTGTTATGGCCGAAATATATCTTTCGATCGACATGTTCAGAACAGACTTAGCGTTCGGTTTTATAATCCGGTCGAAATAGTGACCGTAAATCCTGTCGAATTCGAATTTCCCGAGCGCCGATTCAATGCGCCGGACAGTCTCGGTGTCGAGGGGAATGAAATTCGGATAACTTCTCATGAAAGAGAGGGATTTGCGGTCCATATTGACCGTCAGCGTGTCTCCCGAACAAACCACACCTTTGCCCTCAGCTCCCGCTGACCAGTGCAGGACGCTCGCACCGGTAAAGTGGCCGCCACAGCGGATAAGTGTTACACCGGGGAGTAACTCATGTGTTTCATTCTGCCAGAATTCAATGTTGTCATTGGGCTGCGTGACCCAGTCTTTATCGTCGTGATGCAGATAGATGGGGACATCGCCAAATCTTCGGCTCCAATGGCCCATGGTTGTGTAGAAATGGGGATGGGAAATAGCGATGGCTTTGAGACCCCCGAGCCCATTTATCAGATTGACCGTGGCCTCATCGATGAATGCGATACAATCCCAGAGAATATTGCCATGCTCCGTTTGAAGCAGAAGGGCACGTTGTCCGATTGCAAATTTTGGCTCCGTGCCGATACCTGTAAGGCCGGGTTCGTACTGGTGAAACGAATTTCGGTGCGTGACCGATAGGGCGTCCAGGGTTGTCCATTTCTGGCCGGTCACCGGGACGTACTGGCGCTCTTCTTCACAAATTCGGCAGGAGTTTGGATGCGCTTCCGCGTTGGGATGTTCCGTTCCGCAAGCCGTACAAATATAGGCGGGCATGGAGTCCTCTGTTACCGCTTTATTGGAAAGTGCGCAGCGCAGCTTTCCACTTCAAGGTTAGCACAGGGCCGAACACAGGAAAAGGCACCGGCGTTCGAGAAATGCCGCCACAAACCGATATTAAATCTGGCAATACGCCGAATTGACCACTAATATTTTCGCTCACTGGCCTTTTCTGCTCATTCCCGGAGCCCGGGAGACAATGCGGTTTAATTACGATCGTTTGGGCTTCAAGGGGGTTCAATCCTTGATCAGTGATGTTTTCGAATTGGAGTGAATGCATGTCGAGCAAGAACCGTGATCCGCAAACAAGAGTCGGGATCGATACGGGGGGAACATTTACGGATATTGTTCTGGCGGACGGCGGCGGCGACATCCATGTCACCAAGGTTCCAAGCACACCCGACAATCCGGCTATCGCCCTTGTTGAAGGCGTGCAGAAAATCTGCGATCAGGCGGGACTGGCCTCCTCCGAACTCGATGCTCTCTGTCATGGCACGACGGTTGCCACCAACGCCTTGCTGCAATCGGAAATCGATCAGCTCGCCCTGATAGTAACCAAGGGCTTTCGGCACATTCTTGAAATCGCCCGCCAGGCTGTCCCTGATGGTTATGGTAATTCCTATTTCTGGGTCAAACCTGAGCGAATTGTTCCCGTTCACCGGGTATTCGAAATCGATGAGCGCCTGAATTACAAGGGTGAAGTCCTGCGGGAACTCGATGAGGAAAGTGTCCGTGTCGTTGCTGCACGACTGAAGAAACACGGTTTGAAAACGGCTGGACTTTGCCTGATCCATTCCTATGCAAATCCGGCCCACGAGCAGAAAGTCCGGGACATTCTTCTGGCGGAATATCCGGAGCTCAGTCTTTCCCTGTCGAGCGAAATCTGGCCTGAATATCGCGAATATGAGCGTGCGGTTACGACCCTGGTGGACGCATTTGTCAAACCTCATATGAGCAACTACCTTGGCCGCATCGACCAGCAGATGCCCGAAACCCTGAAGAGCAAACCGTTTCTTGTCATGCAGTCTTCCGGGGGCGTGCTGAGCGCCAAACAGGTGGCGGACAAACCCATTTCCACGGCCCTTTCAGGGCCCGCGGCTGGTGTTGTGGGCGCCGGCAAAATCGCCAAGCTCGCAGGTTTTGAGAATGTTGTGACCCTTGATGCCGGCGGCACGTCCACGGATATCTGTCTCGTGGAAG
>JANQOC010000373.1 GCA_028279265.1 Hyphomicrobiales bacterium | reverse complement strand
CATCTTTTTTGAGTTTATACAAAGAAAGGGAGATGATGGTTTTGGCGAGGGAAATTTCCGGGCCCTGTTCGAATCCATAGAAGCGGATCAGATCGCCCGAGGTGTTCTCGAGACGTCATAAAGCACATCGGACTTTCTTTCCGCCAATATATCCGCCGATTGAGGTTCTGATTCTCCGGGCCCGGCTCGCTGTTGGAGCAATCCGGGCAATAAAGTCGCGAATGAGAAGTAGCAGAGCTGCGCAACTGTCCTCCCCGATAAACCAAAACTTCGTCGTCGTGTCGTTCACTTGCCGGGCATTTTCAGCTATGCTTAAAATGCTTCCAATGGGATTGTTGGTCCTCCGGCAACAGAGCTATCCAATCGGTAATTGACATGACAAAACTAGCGACACCTCGGGCGCTGAACCATATCGGCATAACTGTCTCAGACATCCAGAAAGCTATTTCCTGGTATGAGGATGTATTGGGATTTCGCCGCATCATGGGACCCCGGCGCCTTGAAGCCAATCTGGAAGCGACCGGCGAATCCGGCCACGTTCTCGGTCCACGGTTTCGCCGTGCCTTGCAGGCGCATCTGGTAACGGCAAACGGTGTTGGTCTGGAATTGTTCCAGTTTCTTGAACCTGACACGGAAACTCCCGATGAGAACATGGAATACTGGAAGCAGGGCTACTGGCACCTCTGTTTTACGGATCCGGACATTGAAGGGCTGGTCAGCAGGATTGTTGAGACCGGCGGGCGTCAGCGCAGCGACATTTTCGATTTTGTCCCGGGTACGGACCGCAAGCTCTGCTATTGTGAAGATCCGTTTGGAAATGTAATTGAGATCTTCAGTCACTCCTATGAACAAACGTTTGCCAACTGGCCGGATGAGGGAAGGGACGCGGATCTCTGAGTTGGGTATCGTTGGATATCGGCTTATTTCGATCACGGAATCGGGCTGTTTACACATGAAGGGGTTTGAGCTATGATTTGCTTATCTGGCCAGTGACCCGGGTTTCAGGCTGGTTGGCTTCAGGAAAATTATCGAGGTGGAAACTTTGTCAGAATTTGACGTTCCCGTGTTGATTGCCGGAGGCGGACCGGTGGGTATGGCTCTTGCCACAGAGCTTGGATATCAGGGGCAGTCGTGTCAGGTTATCGAACGGCGGAACGGATCCGTTTCCCATCCCAAAATGAACATGATATCGACGCGGACAATGGAATTCTGCCGTCGCTGGGGCATCGCCGATGAAATCCGGAAAGCGGCCTGGCCTGTCGATCATCCGTTGAATATCGCCTTCATCACTTCGATGACCGGGCATAAGATTGCCGGATTCAACTATCCCGCCTACAAGGACCGGACTTGGCCCCACACGCCGGAAGGGCATCAGCGCTGTTCACAGATCGTCTTCGATCCACTTGTCCAGAAATGTGCCCTGGAATTCGACACGGTTACGGCGCATTTCAACACTGAGTTCTTATCTTTCGAGCAGGATGATGGGGGCGTGACCTGCCGTCTCAAAGACACCAAAACAGACCAGGAGAGAACCGTTCGCAGTCGCTATCTGGTGGGCTGCGACGGTGCCGAGAGTCAGATTCGCAAATCTCTCGACATCGACATGGGGAAAAATGAAAGCCTCAGCTACGACATAAATATATTTTTCGAGTCTCAGGAGCTTCTGGAGATACATCAGAGATTTCTGGCCATGATGTATTGGATTTACGATGAAAACGGCTACTGGGCGCAGTTCATATCCGTTGACGGACGCGGGCTATGGCGGATTTCCATGACCACACCGGAACTGGTGACGGATCTCAGCGATTTCGATCCGGACTTCTATATTCGTAAAATTGTCGGCCGGGATATTTCCTACAAGGTTCACTCCCTTCTTCCATGGGAGCGGCACCGCCGTGTAGCCGACAGCTACGGTAAAGGACGGGTATTCCTCGCAGGCGATGCGGTTCATCAATATTCACCCACCGGGGGGCTGGGAATGAACACCGGCATTCAGGAAGCCGTCGATCTCGGCTGGAAACTCGCAGCAATTCTTGACGGCTGGGGGGGTGATCATTTGCTTGAGTCCTATGTGAGCGAGCGGCGACCCGTGGCCATTGCCAACAATCTTGCCGCGACCAAGAATTTCAAGAAACTTGTCGATGTGCCTGCGGGACCGGCAATTTTCAAAGATGATGACGAGGGAAGAGAATTGCGGGCCCGGGCCCGGGAGGTCATTGAGACCAACAATTACCATGAAGAGTATGACCAGGAAGGCATTACCGTCGGCTATCGCTATGACAAATCTCCGATTTGTGTCGATGACGGAACGCCGGTCCCGCCGAGTACGGTCACTGAATACAATCCGACGACCCGGCCCGGCGCGCGTGCGCCCCACGCCTGGATTGACGACGGGCACTCGACACTCGATCTCTTTGGTCGCGGCTTTGTGCTAATGCAGCTGAAAGAAGGAGCAGAAGCACCGCAATTACTTGCAGCCCTAGAGACGGCGAATGTTCCGGTTAGCGTTTACCGCAGTCATGATTCCGAATTACGAACACTCTACACCGAGCCCCTGGTTCTTGTGCGACCTGACGGACATGTGGCCTGGCGTGGTGATCAGGATCCGGAGAACGCCGTCGCTGTTGTTGACAAGGTACGGGGCGCGATAGCGTAAACAAGATATTGTTTAGCTCTCCCCAATTTACAGCTCTCCGCATAGGCCGATGATGTCGGGAGATCAATATCGGCTCAGCCCCAGGGAAAGGATTCCCGTGGCGGTAGCGGTCCGCCATCTTTACCCAGTTCATCGGCGATACGCAGCCCCTCGTTCCATTTGGCCATGCGCTCGGAACGTGTGAACGAACCAACTTTCAACTGTTTGGCGCCCCAGCCCACAGCCAGGTGGACAATGGTCGTATCTTCGGTTTCACCGGACCTGGCGGAGATGATGCTGTCCCATCCCCTATCCCTGGCTTTGTCAAAGGCGGCCCGGGTTTCCGAGAGGGTTCCCGCCTGGTTCGGTTTGATGAGAGCCGTATTGCAGGCACCAATTGCGGCAGCGTTTTCAATGCGGGCGGCTGATGTGCAAATAAAATCATCGGCGACGATCTGAACATTCGGTCCCGCCGCTTGTGTAAAGGCAACCATCCCTTTGTTGTCATCTTCAGACAGGGGATCTTCAATGGCAACGATGGGATAACGCCGCAGCCAGTCTAGGAGCATGTGGGACAGCATTTGCGAGTCCACGGTGCGGCCTTCGGCGGCCAGCTGGTATTGTCCTTGTTGGCAGAAATCCGTAGCCGCGATATCGAGGGAGATTGCAACCTCTTCTCCGGGGGAATATCCGGCTTTTTCTATGGCCTTCACCAGAGTTTCGAGTGCCTGTTCATTTGAATCGAAAGCGGGCCAGAAACCGCCTTCATCGGCCACGCCATATAAGAGACCGGCTTCACTCATCAACTCCCCCGCGGCTCTGTAGACTTCCGCTGTCCAGTCCAGGGCTTGTGCAAATGTTTCGGCACCGATAGCGATGATCATGAAGTCCTGTACATCGAGACGCCGTCCGGCATGGGCTCCTCCGCCAAAAATCTGAATTTCCGGCAGAGGCAGAAACAAGGTTTCGTTTTGATCCCACAGGTAGCGCCAAAGAGGCTGGCCGGATTGGGCGGCGGCGGCATGGACCAGGGCCATTGATGTGGCTATCAGCGCATTGCCGCCGATCCGGCTCTTGTCGGGCGTACCATCGAGTTCAATGAGAACCTGATCCGCGCCGATCTGATCACGGGCATCGCACCCTTTGAGGGCCTCGGCAATCTCCGAATTTATGGCTTTGACACCTTGTTTCACGTCATAGCCGCCAAAAGAAAGGCCCCCATCGCGTTTGTCTACGGCTTCGCCGCTACCCGTCGAGGCCCCGGCGGGAGCAATGGCGCGGCCAACCGCTCCACCTTCAAGATGGATTTCGGTCTCTAAGGTCGGGCGTCCCCGGGAATCCCACACACGCCGGCCTTTGACATCGATTATTCGGGAATTCATTTGCTGATCTCCTGGTGCCAGGCCGC
>JANQOC010000367.1 GCA_028279265.1 Hyphomicrobiales bacterium | reverse complement strand
CTCCGGGTCCAAGCAAAAATCGCGTGCTGATCCTGCGCATAATGATGTGCCTCATCACGGTCATAACCATCTGGTTTCTGGTGCCACTTAAGTTCGATCCACTGAAATTATTTCTCTGGGCCGTGTCCCTGACCGGAGCAACCTTGTTTCCCGCCCTGGTATTATCAATCTGGTGGAGTCGATTTAACGCTTTTGGCGCTCTTGTATCGATATTGACCGGGTTCGGGGTGACGGCATTCTACATTTGGACCACTGAACTAACCGGATCTCCTGTTTTCTTTGATCTGGAAAACATACTCGCCGGAATTCTTGGTTTACCTCTCGGTTTCGCCGCCGGCATTGTCGCGACCATCGTGACACCAAGGCCATCGACCAGTGTGCTGGAAGTCCTTGATGATGTGAGAGTTCCCGGAGGAGAGACCCTGTACGACCGGGCCCATCGCCTTGCACCACGACATAAGAGCACACAGTCTGCTTGATACCGGGATCAATTGCGTCCCTGGATGGTCCCGGAGAAATGCAGAACAAGATGCCTGTCTTTGCGATTAGCACGGTGTTCAATCAAATAAAGGCCTTGCCAGGTTCCCAGCGCCATCGCTCCGTTGTGGACAGGGATATTCAGCGAAGATGAAGTCAGCATCGCCTTGATATGCGCCGGCATATCATCGGCACCTTCACTGTTGTGGCGGTAGTGCGATGACTCGGGCGCCAATCCATCCAGCGAATCAACGAGATCCCGCAACACATCCGGATCGGCATTTTCCTGGATGGTCAGGGACGCAGACGTGTGCTGGAGAAATAGGGTCAGCAGACCCCGATCAGCCGATTGCCGAGCGAGCCAATTCTGTACATCGCGCGTTATTTCGAGAAAGCCCGGCCCGTTGGTCTGAAAGTTCAGTTGATCCTGTCTTTGCTGCAACGCCTGATTATCGTTCATTTGCCATTATCTAGTTTGAGAGAGCAGGTTTCCATATTTGAATGCTCAATACGATATCTCTGGAATTAGCCTGCGCGCATCCATACCCGGGTGAACCAGGGCGTATCCTTACGCCGGGTCACTGCTCCCCTTGCACACACTAATTTACAGTGAGGTCTCAGGTTCCTTCTGGTCTTGCAACCTCTCGGCCATGTCCTTGATACCCTGCAGGATGTCTTCGACAAACTTCATAACTTTATCGACATCGGTTTTTTTCGGCAGTTCAATATCACCCTCTTTTTCCTTGAAACTTCTGAGATCGGACAAGGCTTCAAGGTCGGCGAGGCGGTTTTTGAGCTCCTTATTTTCCTCTTTCAGTTCCTGTATCTCGGAACTAAGTTTCCTTCGATCATCGGAAACGGCACGGCATTGCCAGTCTTCTTGTTGTTTGCGGCACAGTGAAACCTCTCCCGTTACGGAATCCAGCCTCAAGAATCCACCCTCGACCTGGGACATGGAATAGCGACCTGTTTCTTCTGACTGCACAGGAGTTACGGCTCCAACGGTCACAGCGATCACAAATATACACGCATACAGTCCGATACGATTTGACACAATAAAGTCCTCTTCGAAGGCGTTTACATACAAGCGGATCAGATTCTGGCTGGGTTTAACAGGATCAGACAAAGTCACGGCTCCTGACCCATCTCTATAATGACCCACCCCTGTAATATAGTCGTTTTTACATCCAATTCTATATGCAAGGCGCGGACGGCCCGTGTTTACCAATTTCTCGACCGTTATTTATTAATAATTTCTAAATACTTGAATTATCTCAAATTATTACCGCACGATCTTGCCAATACTTAACTGAATTTTTACTCGCTAGTGGAATTCTGACACCATCAGGTCCCCTATTTGTGTCGGCGTTGCGGGTCCACTCAAGCGAGCCGAGTTCCAGGGAACAGATTTATTCTCCACGTACATCGGTAATTTTGGCTTGAGCTTGTTGTTCAGCAAATCGCGTGTCCGGGGAATAGAATGACAGTAAAATCAGAAGACGGCCTTGATCAGGAGCAAAGCATACAGCGCGGCAACCTGAATTCTAAGAGCAGGGGCGACAGTCCGGTTAAAAACTTTGAGACGGCGCTCAAGGGTATCGTCAATCAGATCGGCATCGCCGATGACCGCACAAATCAAGAAATAAGTGAAATTCGCGAACACCTGGAAAACGTGACCCAGGAAGCGCAATCCATAATTCTGGACGATGAAACCGGGCTCGACGGGGACAAGAAATCATTGATCGCCGATCAGGTTCTCGATCTAAACATGCGTATGAAAACCGCCGAAGGGATTCGGGTGGAAGCTACCGAACGGGAAGACCTGGACAACCGAATTTCGGATCTCGTGAATTTCTTCGAAGAGGAAACACGCCTGTTTGAAACCGACGATCATGCCGATACACAATCCACGGATTTCTTGAGCGAGTCAGTTGACTATTTATCCTTCGACCAGTTCGAGCAGGATTATTTTGAGGACGACATTCAGCCCCCCTCGGAAATAGAACAACTCTCGACAATTTCCGAAGACAGTCTTCTGGATGAGCAGTTGCAGACGATTGCACAACTTCTTGAACGCGCAATGGAGGAAGAGACTCCAACTGACTCTTTTTCTCCTGATGACGCTGAACTCTCAGAGCCCCCGATCCTTCAGTCGGAGCAAAGTGCAACGGCGACCGAAAGCACGAGCCTCTCATTTAATATTGAAAATCAAATCGGCGAAATTGCCAAACGTCTTGAAATTGCCGAGAAGCGCTTTGAGAGAATTGACAGCATTGAATCAAGCCTGATGCGCGTCTTCAATTTGATTGAAGATTCGAAGATTAATATCATCGACCAGACACAAAATTCGATTGACTCACTTGCCGCTGACTTAAAGAGCGATCTTAAAAAGACCGTCAACCCTCAATCCATTATCCAACTGGCGAACGCTTTCGAGAGTTTCACGGTCGATCAAAATTACAATGACGAGTGCACGGCAAATACTTTGCGCCAGGTCAACAAACTGCTTGATCAGATTTCGGAGCATTTCAATTTTTCGGAAGATTCTATTTCCGAATTGAAAGAACCCGTCACAACCGAGCGACCGGAAGCAATGGGGTCAAGTCTGCAGGATCGCTTCCAGAACAGTCTGTCTGATCGAATCGAAAAGCAAGTCACAGATACCGGCTCGTCCGCGGGAAGCATTCAGCAAAGGGGGCTCCCGCAGGAAAAACAAACGCAAGAATTGTTTGCGGGGTTGGAGCCGAGCATAGACACCGACAGGTCATCGGGCGAGCCAAGGTCAGCACGGGACATTCCATCGCCCGTATTGCCCTCGCGGACCTCTCAGGACCTAGGGGAACAACCCATATCAAGGTCCACGCAAAATTCGGAACCGGCTGCAGAGAACACCGGCTATCCGGCCAACCCTGTCATGCCAAATGAGAACTTTATCGACGCTGCCCGAAGAGCTGCCAAACTCGCGGATAATTCAATCCGGCAACCGTCTGCGCGTTCCGGACAATCTGGGCAATCTGCGGCGATAAATCTGCGGAAAAAACTCAGCGCCAACCTAACACAGCCCAGTATCCGGCCTGATGATATTGAAGACTTTCCAGCAGACGAAGCCGAAATGGATATATTCCCTGAGGTTGCTCCGCGCCCCAATATTTCACGCATGGCGATGCTGACGGCCTGCGTTTGTTTTATTGCCGCGGGTTCCACATTGTTCGTCGATCGTATAGCCAGCAAATTTGGCCCCGGTTTCATGCAGCAACTACCCGGCATGGCTCCGACTGATACCCTTCGGTCGGAAGAGAGAACGGCTCCGTCCAATGGCATAGCAAAGGATCAGCCGCCTCAGAAATTAGAGCCTGAAATCGTTGAAAACAAAAGGAAATTTGCTGGAACCGACATCATTACCGGCAGTATTGCCAGAAACAACAGCATCCACCAGCAATCACAGGGGCAAGCTACCGAGGTTGAAGTTGAGGATCATCCGGTGATCGCATCGGGGCAGGGCTTCACCATCATGCCGTCAGGCAACCAGAATTTCGGCCTCAAGAATGAGAGTTCCGCATCGGCCAAATCTTCCGGTGCGAAAATCGAACCTCAGCAGCAAAAGCCCATTCCAGTGGCCCTAAAATCCGATATCACAAATCCCAACAATGCCAATCTGGAACTAAACAGCCGCCGTGCCGCGGTTATACCGAATCTGAAACTGCCGCCGGCCTCTGTCGGTTCATTCGCGCTAAGAAGTGCAGCGGCAACCGGGAACAAAGTTGCTCAGTACGAGGTTGGATCCAGCCTGTCACGCAACAATTCGAAGACTCAAGATTACAAAGCTTCGTCGGATTGGTTCGCACGATCTGCATCACAAGGCTATGCTCCGGCGCAATACAGGCTGGCCGCTTTGTATGAAAGGGGCCTGGGTGTCAAGAAAGATCTCGCCCGGGCACGGGTCTGGTATCGTCGCGCCGCCGAACAAGGTCACATCAAGGCGATGCATAATCTGGCCGTCCTGTACACAGGAACCAATGGAACGCCACCTGACTATGCCCAGGCTGCACACTGGTTCGAAAAAGCGGCCAACTATGGTTTAACCGATAGTCAGTTCAACCTTGCCATTCTCTACGAGAATGGACTTGGAGTTCGAAAAAATATGACCGCCGCCTATAAATGGGTATCCCTGGCGGCCATCCAGGGAGACGCGGAAGCACAAAAAAGACGCCAGCGCCTGAGAGGTGAAATCTCCGACGAAACAGCGGCTATAGCCGAGGCGAACATCAAGAATTGGACTCCAAAATCCCGCGATCGAGAGGCGAATGACGTTATCCTGCCGAAAAATGGATGGGGAAAATCGCTCTCGCAAAAATCGTCACCGCGCCCCACGGCAAGTTCAGATCCCAAAACACAGAAAGTTCAAAGCCTGCTCAAAAAACTGGGATATGATGTGGGTGTCGTAGATGGCAGGTTCGGGAAAAAAACGGCGCAGGCCATCATGAGTTTCCAGAAACGGTCGTCAATCCCGGTGACAGGTCTTATAACCGGCGATCTGATCAGCAAGCTTGAGTCGGTTGCAGGCTAGAACGCCCGCATTCACGCATAAACCGGTTCAAAGCCAAATCCGAATAAATTGTCACAGATTTGCCGCAGCCAAGTCTCGGTTGCGAACCGGATAGACCCGGTCCCGGCCGAGAATCCTGATTCCTTTCTCCGTACCTGTAAAGTAACGCTGGAAGGCAATATCCTGGATACTTAGACCACCAGTGTAAGCGCCAAAGGCAGGCATGATAAGGCGGTGCTCATCCGCAATGAAACAACGCCGTCTCATTCGCCGGCCTTTTCGGGCGACGACAGCCACGGGATGCAGATGCCCGGAAATCTCGAACCGATCGATCGATTCCTGCGGTTCGTGACGAAAGTCAATACCCCTAAGCGTGAGTTGCTCATGCACCTCACCGCCGAATTCCGTCGGTATCTCCGGATCATGATTTCCGCTAATCCAGATCCAATCCCGCCCTTGTTGCAGGACGCTTAACACCTTTCTGTTAGCCGCGGTGATCGTGTGCAATCCCTGGGTATCATGAAAGCTATCCCCGAGGAGTATCACGCAATTCGGTGCATACCGGGTTATGGCGTTTTTCAGTCTTTCCAGACTATGATCGGAATCGAAGGGAGGCAGCAGACTTGAGCGTCGGGCGATGGATGATCCCTTTTCCAGATGCAGATCGGAAAAGACAAGCGTCTTTTCTTCGCTCCACCAGAGAGCACCGGAACAGTCCGGGATCAATTCCCGGCCGCCGAGACGCAGGACGGCTTCGGGGGTCGGATCATGAACTGGTTCGCTAAATTGGCCGAGTGCCATCTCTGCCTTCCGCCTCCGCAAAATATCCCGCGGCCATTTCTTTCATCAATTGCTCATTTGCCGCGCCATAAATCGGTTCCCGCCCGATTTCGAGCATGATGGGAACAGCCAGAGGAGAAATCCGCTCGAGAGGCTGGTGGCGAATTGATCCCTTGATACGCGCCAGAAACTGGCTAACCCGCCCGAGATCAAGCAACCCTCCGTAAGCATCTGCCCAACTGGCCTGGAGGAGAATATGATCCGGCTGGTGGGTACGCAAGACATCGTAAATGAGATCTGTTGAAAAAGTGATCTGACGGCCACTCTTTTCCTGCCCGGGATATTTTCTCTCGATCAGGCCTGAAATGACCGCACAAGTGCGAAATGTCCGTTTCATAAGGCTGGATTCCGCAAGCCAGGCATCAAGATCGTCGCCCAGCATGTCTTCATCAAACAATGCACCGAGATCAAGGTCGGAACGTTCTATCATCAGACTCAGATCCTTCAATCCCCAGATCGCAAGAGCATAATCGTTTGCGACAAATCCCATGGGATAGGCATGCAAACGTTCAAGTCTTCGTGTCAGCAACATGCCGAGACTTTGATGTGCCAGCCGGCCCTCAAACGGATAGCAGACAAGGTAGTGCTTCTTGGCTTTCGGGAAGGTTTCAACAAGCATTTCATGCGCCGAAGGAATGACGGATTTCTGTTTCTGAATTCTGAGCCAGCTCGCCACAGATGGGGGCAGGCGTCTCCACTCGGCCGGCGTTGCCAGCATGTGGCGCACGCGGGCGGCCAGATAGGTTGACAGGGGGAACTTGCCACCCTGGTATGACGGGACTTTGGGTTCGGCAGATCGGGATCTTGTGACATAGGCGAAATTTTCCCGGATCGCTTCAAATTTGAGAATTTCACCTGCGAACAGAAACGTATCTCCCGGGACCATTTGTTCGAGAAACCACTCCTCAACTTCACCAAGAACAGCTCCACCTTGTAAAGGCACGGTGACCTGACCCGATTTTGATACCGGAGACCTGCGCAATAAACGGATCTTCATCATCGGGGCCTCGACAATTGTCCCAACATTCAGCCGGTATTGCCGCTCAATGCGGGCGTTGGCCGCTCGATACTGCCCCTCCTTGTTCTGACGGAGTTTGGCAAATTTGTCGTAACTTCTCAGCGCGTAGCCTCCTGTGGCGACGAAATCGATGATTTGATCGAATTGTTGTTTAGAAAGATTGCGATAGGGATAGGCAGACTTAACCTCCCTGAAGAATTGTTGCTTATCGAAAGGTTCCGCGCACGCCATGCCAAGCACGTGTTGAGCCAACACATCCAGGGCGCCATCCCGGATACGCGGGGTATCTTGCGCGCCGGCCGCCGCTGCTTCTCTGGCGGCCTGGCATTCGAGTACTTCAAACCTGTTGGCCGGAACCAGCACGGCTTTCGACGGTTCATCAATTCTGTGATTGGCTCGTCCAATCCGCTGGGTAAGCCGACTTGCGCCCTTGGGAGCTCCCACATTGATTACGAGATCAACGTCGCCCCAGTCAATTCCGAGATCGAGGGTCGATGTGCAGACAATCGCCCGCAGCAATCCATCGGTCATGGCGCGCTCAATGCGCCGCCTTTTCTGCACATCGAGGGAACCGTGGTGCAAAGCGATAGGCAAATTGTCCTCATTCATGTGCCATAGCTGATGAAACACCAATTCCGCCTGCGATCGCGTATTGACGAACACCAGCACCATCCGATGTTTCCGGATATGTTCGAGAATTTCCAGGTAGGCGTACCGGGCGGAGTGCCCAGACCAGGGAAGCCGTTCGCCGGATTTCAATATCTGGATATCGGGTTGCACATCGGTCGTCGCGATCTGTACCGGACTGATCGCGGTTCGATCCGGATTTTCCCCCTGGGGAACAAGATAGGCACCGAGTTCAAATGGCCAGGCGATGGTCGCCGAGAGACCGATCAGTTTTACGTCCGGGGCGTAGTTTCTGAGACGTGCCAGTCCCAGAGACAGGAGATCTCCGCGCTTTGACTGGGCGAGGGCGTGCAGCTCATCCAGAATGATATATTTGAGCTCCGAAAAATATTGCCTTGCTGCCTTGTCCGCCAGCAACAATGCTACCTGTTCCGGCGTTGTTAGCAGAATATCCGGAGGCACCTGTTTTTGACGCAAGCGTTTTCGCGGCGGCGTGTCTCCCGTTCGTGTTTCCGTACGGATACTCAGATTCATATCCGAAATCGGCTGTTCCAGATTGCGGGCGACATCGACGGCCAGGGCTTTCAAGGGGGATATATACAAAGTATGGATATGGCGTCTGGCGTTTTGGTTCTTACCTTCAGATGAGAGTTCCAGGAGACTGGGCAGGAAGCCGGCCAGTGTCTTGCCGCCGCCGGTTGGCGCAATGAGGAGACCTGAGTTTCCCTTGTTCGCCTCGTCGACCAGAAACAGCTGATGGGGATGCGGGGTCCATCCGCGTTTGCTGAACCACCGACGGAATCCTGGGGGTAATAATTCCGGATTGTCCAACGCCACACCTCTCAAACCTGATAAAATTCCAAAATGTTTATGATCCGGAATTTCCTATCTGTGGGCTATTTAGCCCATTTCGGAAGCAATTGAAATTAACCGTCAGATCTCATTTGTGTAACTATCGCCTTAGAGTCAATATTGTGATATGCAACCCTCGGCTTTGATAGACCCTTCGACGATTAGTCGTAATGCCGATGATTTGGAGTGAATAATGGAACGATTTTTTGGCGGCAGTCCGGCGGGTGTCATCCTCAGACTGGTTATATTATCACTGGTCGTAGGCATTGTCCTTGGCGTTCTCGGACTCGATGCTTTCGACATCGTCAATAGTCTGAGAAATCTCGTTGTCCGCATCTATAATCTCGGTTTCGATGCGTTTGACTGGCTGTTCACCTACTTCCTGCTGGGCGCCGTGATCGTGTTTCCGGTCTGGTTTGTTGCGCGACTGATCAAAACAGCCGGGAAGTCGCGGGACAACCCAAAATCCTGAATTCTATAAAGCCCGATCCAACCAATAATCATTTTACAGGGTCACGGTGACGGGAGAGACGTGTGTCCTATCCAAGTCTTCGGCACAGAGACGTACTTCTCATTGCTGTACCCATAATCTTATCAAATATTTCTACACCTCTTCTGGGCATTGTCGACACCGCTGTTCTTGGTCAACTCGGCGAGGCCCATCTCATTGGCTCAATCGCGGTCGGGGCCATCCTGTTCTCCATGATATTCTGGGGATTTGGTTTCTTGCGCATGGGGACCTCCGGACTGACGGCACAGGCGGACGGCGCTGGCGACAATCGAGAAGTGCTAGCGACATTCTACCGCGCCCTCATCATCGCATCCGGATTGGGAATACTGGTTATCTTCCTGCAGTCCGGAATTGCACGCTTATCATTTTATGTCCTGGATGCGTCGGTTGAAGTGGAACAGGGGGCCAGGCTCTATTTCGATATCCGTATCTGGAGCGCGCCTGCCGCCCTTGTCAATTACACGATCCTCGGCTGGCTTGTGGGCCTGGGACGCGCCGGTGCGGCCTTGTTTCTGCAGGTTATCCTCAACGGTTCCAATGCCGTTCTCGACGCCATGTTCGTATTGGTATTCGGCATGGAGGTTGAAGGCGTTGCAATCGGCACGGTGATTGCCGAGTACATTGCCCTGTTTGCCGGTCTCTTCCTCATTTATCTGGAAGTGAAGCGGCGTGGGTCGAAAGTTGACTGGCCGACGATCTGGAACGCCAATGCCATGCGTCGCATTTTTACGATCAACTTCAATATTATGATTCGCACCCTATGCCTGATTTTTGCCTTTTCATTTTTCACGGCTCAGAGTGCGAAAATGGACGACATCGTGCTGGCAGCCAATGCGATCCTGATTAATTTTCTGCAGTTTTCAGCACACTTTCTGGACGGTTTTGCCCATGCGGCACAGACACTTGTGGGCCGTGCTATCGGCGCTATAAATATTTCCGGCTTCCGCCAGGCGAAGGCCTTGTCTTTTCTTTGGGCGTTTGCAACGGCTATTGTCCTGTCCGCCATGTTTCTCTTCGGTGGAAGTTTCCTGGTCAGCTTTATGACGGTCAACGAAGCCGTCCGGGATGTTTCGAACAACTATATGATCTGGCTGATTATCGCACCCCTCGTCGGCGTGGGAGCTTATCAATATGACGGCATATTCGTTGGCGCCACCCGAACCGAAGACATGCGCAACATGATGATACTCAGTCTGATTGCCTATCTGGCCGCCTGGTTTGTTCTGACCCCGGGTTTCGGCAATCACGGTCTCTGGGGCTCCATAATGGTTTTCTTCTTTGCCCGGACCATTGCCCTTCACATGCGCATCCCCGCCCTGGAAAGAGATATCTTCGGCGGTCATAAAAGCGAAACAAATAACGAGAGTGCGTCCCCTTAAATGCGTCTCCTTAGACAAGGGTTGGCGCATTTGCGGCCCAATGCTCGGCCTTGCTGCCGATGAGCGGCCTCAGGTCGCGAAGCTTTTCCCGCTCGACTTCCTC
>JANQOC010000357.1 GCA_028279265.1 Hyphomicrobiales bacterium | reverse complement strand
TGGTGACGAAGGTATACAAGCCAATAGACAAGTCCGACCAACACTCCACCCCCAATGATGTTGCCGATCGTGACGAAAATGAGATTACGCAAGGCATCCGCAACAGCAAATTGCGCCTCCAGCACAAGCCCCAGGGGGAGAAAGTACATATTGGCGACCGAGTGCTCGAAACCGAGAGCCACGAATGCGGAGATGGGAAACAGGATGATCATTATCTTGCTGGAGGCGGAATGGGCCGCAAAACACATCCACACGGCCATGCATACCAGGAGATTACAGAGAAGACCGCGAAATACCAGCTCAGTGTTGGTCAAAGCGACTTTCGCTTCACCAATGCTTCTCGCTGTTTCCGCATATGGAGCGGCATTGTAAATCCCAGACAAATAAATGCAGACAACAACGAATAGGGCGCCGAGAAAATTCCCCACATAGACGAGAAACCAATTTTTCAGCAAATCAACGCTGCTGATCTTGTTGTCCGCCCACGACAAAGTTATCAGCGTATTGCCTGTAAACAGCTCAGCGCCGCCAATAATGATGAGAATTAATCCAAGCGAAAAGACGAGCCCCCCGACAAGCTTGGTCAATCCCACACCCAGGGTACTGCCGGTGATAACAATTGTATAAAACGCTGCCCCCAGAGAAATAAAGACACCGGCAAGAATACCAAGTGTGAGAATCGAAGTGACACTCATATTAACTTTTTTGACCCCAACATCCTCAATTAACCGGGCGATATGGGCCGGTGGCAGGATATCGAATTGGCCGGGTTCAAAACTATTGGACGACATCTTCTTGACGGTAAAGCAGGCGTTCTATAGGGGTCATTGTTTCTCGCGAAGGGACATGATGTAGGCAGCCACATCAGCCATTTCCAACCGCGTCAGCTTGAGGTCCGGCATGGGACGATAGGGGAGAACCAGCCGGCCGACGATGAATTCGGTCGTCTGACCCGGTTTGTCCGCGATACTGGTGAACGATGGGACATCAGCCTTAACGACGCCTTTAGCATCCTTTCCGACAATATGGCAGGTGCTGCAAATTTGTTGCGCGATTTCCATACCCTTGTTGACATCTGCTGCGCGTTGCGCACTGGGCCCGTTGCCAGCATTTCCAAACAGGAATGCTGCCGCTATACCGGAACAAAGGAAAAAGCTTAGTACGGAATAAATTCTTGTCATAGGTCTCTCTTCTCGAGGATTTGTCGCTACAGAACGCGTCAGATTAATGTGATGGATTTTTGAGTGTGATCACGAACCTCCTTGACTTCGGGAAGAATCTCCGCTGCGGCTTTCAGGGCCCGCCTTTCCGTATCCGATTTGACCTGGCCCCAATAGTGCACAATTCCGTTGCTGACAACGACGTTCAGCCTTGATGTATCCGACCAGGCCTGTTTTTCCAAAGTTTCAAGAATTTGGGCCCGAATTTTCATGTCATCATCGGATGGTTTCTTGGTCGAATCGGCTCGTTTTTTCGCCAGTGCCTGCAGCAGGTTTGCCCGGCTGACAACCCCGACGACGGAACCGTCACGCAATACCGGAACCCGTTTAATGCTGTTCTTTTCCAGGACTTCGGCGATCTGCCACACAGGCGTCCCTTCGGAAACGGACACAACGTTTTTTGTCATGATCTCTTCCGCCTTCATTCCGTGGGTTTTGATGAAGTCCTCGGCGAGACGAAGTTTGCCTCCGATTGCTGCTAGCCACCACGACGAGTATTCCCTGGCACCAATTTCAGAACGGCGGATCAGATCGCCCTCGCTGACAAGGCCGACGAGATCGCCATCGGCGTTTTCGATGGGCAGAGCACTTATGTGATGTTTCAGCATCATATCAACGAGTTCAACAATCGTTGCTTCCGGTCGCGCTGTGACGACATGTCTGGTCATGATGTCCTTTGCCAGCATTGAGTCCACTTTCTGTTTCATTGAACCAACAAAACAGATCATAGAAGAGGACGAATTGGACAGCTTTGATCGATATCAATTGCCGGCATGAAATTTGGACTGCTAAGC
>JANQOC010000327.1 GCA_028279265.1 Hyphomicrobiales bacterium | reverse complement strand
TATTCTCATGGTCTACGGACATTTTTAGTGAGACGACTTCAATGCCGGAACGGATTTGACCGGGGCAGAGCCAGTAGTGGCGCGGCCATCATCGAATTTACATTGGCGCTTCCGGTTCTTTTGTTTCTCATGTTTTCGGTGATTGAAGTCGGCTGGATGTTCCTGGGCAATATCGAACTGAGAAACGCCATAGATGTGACCGGGCGCAAAATACGTACGGGGCAGTTCGTTGCCGGGGGGCAGCCAACGCCAAATCTCGCATCAATTCGTAACGAAATTTGCAACAACATTGGCGTTCTCAGTGACTGTCGAGCCGAGTTGCGCATTGAACTGCGAGGTTTTGAGAATTACGCCTGGGTCAGCTCGTCATATCCGATCGACAATGAGGGAAACTTAGGAGACATATTCATTCCCGACGCTTTGGAAGCCAATCGAATTGTCCTGTTGACTGCCTATTATCCCTGGCCCTTGCTGAACGTCATTCCCAATCCATCTCTTGCTGACAAGATAGGTGGTCATCAATTGTTGCAGGCAACGGCGTTATTTAAAAACGAACCTTTTTAGAAAATGCAGGTGTCGAAGAGATTCATGGGTGATGTTAGACATTTCCGCAGGAACAATAAGCCTTGCTTCTGTTTCTTTTGGAATAACGCGCACGGTGGGGTTCTTGTAGAAGTAGCTATTATAGCTCCCATTATTATAGTTCTTTTGCTGGGGCTTGTTGAATTCACCAATGGTTTTCTGGTGCACCGAAACCTGCATACCCTGTCGGCCACGATTGCAGATCTGACGAGCCGCGAAACTGAATTAACGCCAGGCGATCTGGAAAAAATCGCAACCCATTCAGAAGTGGTCCTGGCTCCCTTCAACCGGGCACCGTTGAAAATAATCGTGTCCAGTGTAACCGGTAACAATAGAGGTGAAGCAATTGTTGATTGGAGTTTCGCGTTTGGCAATTCGGTGACTCAGTATGGTCAAGGTACGGAGATACCAGTTCCCGGAGATCTGGCCCAAGTCGGTGAGGGACTTGTCATGGTTGAAGCCATGTATAACTACGCCCCTGGCTTTGGGGCATTTCTTGTGGGTCAAACCATTACATTGACTTCAGTGGCTTATCAGGTTCCAAGGTCAAGCAATTGTGTCGTTATAATTATCGAGGATTCGGTATCCAGGGGAGACGATCATCAACGGTCAAGTAACTGTGTCGTTCAAAGCGATGCGGATCGGGGAGATATGGAACAAGGTCAAACGGATTAAGTCCGGGACCCAAATAAGGTGGTTCCGGGAATCGTTCCAAAGTCTTGTCCCCATTCCGGGAAGGACAGTCCTGGCCACAGGTCAAGCCGGACGCGAGGTATTGTACACGGGCTCCTGTTTGACAGGACAAGGGGTGAGTTTAGATCATGTAAGCGACTTGTTTTTTGCTTCTTTGACGTTTTCAAGGAAACCTTCAATGGTATCGGAACCACTGTTCTCAGCAATATTCTTGAGACCCAAATCGGCGAGGGATTGCAACCGGTCGGCGCTTGCGGATGACATAATCGGATCGATACCCAGTTCCCGGAGGGTCTCGGAACATTCCCGCATTTCACCGGCACGACGGCCTGCGTGAAGGGCCGTACTCGTCAGGGCTTTGGCCGTCAGTTGTTTCCAGTCGATCCCGGTATAAGTTTTGTTGATCGATGTGAGCACCTCCTCCTGAATGCCGGCCTGGTCGGCGGCGAGCACGCACTCCGCCAGAATTGAAGAAAGGCCCTTCATGAAAACGCTGCGGACCATCTTTATCGTCGAGGCCTGACCGACGCCACCCTCGATGGCTGTCACCTGCATGTCCAGTTCTGAAAGCTGTTCCGCTGCGACCGAGGCTTTCTCGCCAGCCAGTACCATGGGCACGCGATGGCCGTGGCGGGGGACATAATCCATCACGGCTGCCTCAACCATATGCCCGCCACGTTCGTTCACGACTTCCGCAACGGCGCGCTTTTTCCCGGGAGAGGTCGAGTTCAGATCAACAAAAATTGTTCCGGGTGCAATATGGTGCGCGCACTGCTTGGCAGCGACCAGGCTTTGGTCCGTGGTCACGGCACTGAGAACAATATCCGCGTGCTGGAAGATCGCGGCGGGACCGTCGGCGACAAGAATACCTTTTTCCGCAGCTCGGGCCTTCATGGGCGGGCCCTTGTCAGCGGTAGGGAACAATATATCCCATACCATGATCTGCAGTTCCGGCCGGACTTCCCTCACGCCCGAGGCAATACCCTCAGCGGCTTCTCCAAATCCGACAATCCCAAGTTTCTTCGTCATGCCCAACTTCCTCATAGATTTGCGGCACATTATAGCCAGATCTACTCGGTGAATTCCAGTGGCTGACAAACTGAAACTGTTTCAATCCGAGATTACCGGGGATAAAGGGCAATAATTCTTCAGGTGGTCATATAAAGCTGTGGGAGAGGCTGATTCAGGTGGCTGGTTTTTGCGGCCGACCGGGGCCGCATTGATGGCGGGGGACGCCGGAATTACATGGGATCATGTGTCCGCGCCCCCCGTATAGATTCAGGCCGTTGCTCAGAACCTATATCCGATCAGGCCATCTGCGCTTTCGTTTGTGACTCGGCCGTAGCTCCCGGAGATGTTGCAATCCGCAGGACCAGTGCCCCCATGACCGCGGAGAGCACGGATCCCGTCAGTACCCCAATTCGGACTGCCGCCGAATATTCGGGATCTGTGAAGGCCAGGGTGCCAATGAACAAGCTCATGGTGAAGCCGATACCGGCCAGTATGGATACGCCGTAAATCTGCAGCCAGTTGACACCATCCGGCAATCTGACCAGACCCAGCTTCACACCGGCCCAGACAAAGCTCATGATACCGGGCTGTTTGCCGATAAAGAGGCCAAGAGCGATACCCAGCGGCACACCCGCGAACAGGTCGGCGAATTCTATTCCCTGCAATGATACGCCAGCATTGGCAAAGGCAAATATCGGCATGATCCCGAAGGCAACCCAGGGAGCCAGACCGTGTTCCATTGTTTTCAGGGGTGAGGGAATCTCGTCGTTTCTTGTCTTCAGTGGAATGAACAGGGCTACGAGGACGCCCGCCAAAGTCGCGTGGACCCCGGACTTTAATACACAGACCCAGATGAAGGCACCAACCACAATGTAAGGAGCGGTTCGCGTTACGCCCCGAAGATTCATAATGGTGAGCGCTGCGACCCCGAAGAGCGCAATCGCCAAGACCGTTGGTGACAAGCTGCTCGTGTAGAACAGGGCGATGATTATGATCGCACCGAGGTCATCAATGATGGCCAGCGCCAGCAGAAACACTTTAAGAGCCGGCGGAACCCGGGAGCCCAGGAGCGCTAACACACCAAGCGCAAAGGCGATATCCGTTGCTGCGGGAATAGCCCAGCCGTTGTAAGCCTCGGGATTATCCCAGTTGATACCGAAATAGACTGCCGCCGGAATAACCATACCGCCGACGGCCGCAAAAATGGGAAGTCCGGCCTGCCTCATATTTGAAAGGCGGCCTTCCAGAACCTCGCGTTTAATTTCCAGGCCAACGAGAAAAAAGAACACGGCCATCAGGCCGTCATTGATCCAGAGCAGGAGAGGCTTATCCAGAGAAAGCTGTCCGATCTGGATGGCCACCGGTGTCTGCAGCAGGCCATCATAAAGCCAGGCCAATCTGGAGTTGTCCAGTAAAAGCGCCAATACGGCAGCGACCATCAGCATGATGCCGCCGGCTGCCTGATGCTGGAAAAACGCTTGCGCACCCCGTTTTATCATAACGGTTTGTTTCAAAATTTCATTCACGACGTCGACTCTTCTTGTAATTGCCCATCCGGGTGCGAACCTTGTGGTTGTTCGCACCTGGCCCGAAAACCTCTATATTTATTCTACGTACCCACCATTCTGAGTTCTTCTTCAAGGATTATAGGTGATCGGAAATTGTCTGGTTTAACCGCGAAAACACCGCATTCAACCTGGCTCAGTATGAACTCAGCCGCATTACCGATTAACAGACCGGATATACCGCTACGACTTGTCGTTCCCATGACAATTTGTTGAATGCCAAGGGATCTGACGAGTTCGCAAATGGCTCCCTGAGGTTCCCGTGTTCTCGGCAGGTGGAGTTCATAATCATGTTTGTCAAGATCATAGCGTTCCAAAAGGGCATTGACCCGAACAAGGTGCGTGTTTTTATGATCCCGAAGAATTCGCTGGCGAGTCTGGTAGGGTATCTCGGAGTGGAGTGTCTGGTTGTCTTTGCCCTTAACATCCCAGGCATGGACAATATGCAGGTCAGCATTTTTCATGCGAGCCAGAGAAGTGGAGAGATCAAGTATTTTTATGTCCAGCGGGTTTTTCTCCGCTACTTCTTCCTTCGGATCGATACAAGCAAGGATTTTGGAAGAATTCACCGGCAGATCCGGTTCGATAATCCAAACAGGACAAGGGCATTTGCGCATGAGCTGCGTTGCAGTACTGGAAAAATACAGGCTCCCAAGGCCTGCCTCTTCGCCGGGGGCCGCGATCACTAGGTCATGATCATTGTGCAGGACCTGCTGGATTATTTTTTCGAAGGGACTTCCCACGCGAACAATGACCTGAACATCGGCAATTCCCATATAATGGGAGTCCAGTGCGATTCTTTTCAGTCTCTTGCGGCGCTCACTGACGATCGCGGGTTTTACGCCGGTGCTTGGCACCACTTCGATCACCGTCAGTTGCGCACTGTTGGATTGGGCAAGCGAAAAAGCCTGGGAAAGGACATCTTCGCAACCGACTTCGTTGCCATAGACAGCGAGAATATTCTTAAATCTTTGCACAGTCTTGATCCCTCTTGGATTGAGCGTATGGGAGTGTTCACGAACTAAATGGACAATTCACAAATAATTAAGAAAAATTTTTGATTGTTCAATAGGTCATAAAATGGTATTTTAATAGAAAATATCTATTATATAAATATGGAGATTCGAAAGGATCAAGATGCCCAGCCTCAGACAACTTGAATACCTGGTAGCTCTTGCGGATGTGAATCACTTTCGC
Source organism: Hyphomicrobiales bacterium (assembly GCA_028279265.1). Taxonomy (GTDB): domain Bacteria; phylum Pseudomonadota; class Alphaproteobacteria; order Rhizobiales; family CAYWUX01; genus JANQOC01. The sequence goes on along the minus strand of JANQOC010000327.1, from coordinate 1,064 downwards.
CGGGCTGCAGAAAAAGTCGGGGTGAGTCAGCCGACGCTTAGCGCTCAGCTCAGTGCCCTGGAGTCGGCACTCGGCGTTCAGCTCGTTGAGCGCAGCCGTTCCCGGGTTTTGATGACACCCCTGGGCGCCAATGTGGTGACCGTAGCCCGGCAAATTCTTGGACAGATGCGCTATATCCGTGAAATGGCGGCAAGTCAGAAAGGTGAGTTTTCCGGAGTTATTCGCCTCGGTCTACCTCCCACAATTGGTCCATACCTGTTGCCCCGACTGCTGCCGAAACTTCACCGGACCTATCCTGAGCTGAAACTCTATGTGCGCGAGGAAGTTCCCCACAGTCTTCCCTTAAATCTGGAAGAAGGCCGACACGATGTGCTCATCGTTCCTCTACCCGTGCACGCCAAAGATCTGCAGACCGTATCCCTGTTTCGCGAACCCCTGTTTCTCACGGTCTCACGCGAGAGCCATCTTGCGGAAAGCAATGAGGTCGAACGCAGAGATTTGCGCGATCAGGATATTCTTACCCTGGAAGCGGGCCACCAGCTCAGGGAACAGGTTGATAATATTTGTGAGGATTTCGGCGCCCGCGTTCTAACGGATTATGAGGGAACAAGCCTGGACACGCTGCGGCAAATGGTCAGTCTTGGCATGGGCAGTGCCTTTTTCCCGGGCCTCTATACGCACTCGGTTCTGTCCAAAGACCGTACGCTTAAGGTTATGCAGCTCAAAGGGCGTAGTATTCACCGCACGATTGGTATGCTGTGGCGGAAGTCTTCGACAAGGGAGCAGGAATTCCTGAAACTTGCCGAGCATGTGAGGGAATCCGTGAAGCAGAATTTTCCCAATTGCAGCATTCTGTAATTCGCTAAAGTGCGCACATTGCCCAAGCTGATCGTTTGATAGGGAAAATCTATCAAACGATCAAAATTCTTGCACTTGCAGCCATTATCAGCATTCCCATATCAATCCCACTGGCGCGCAATCCAAATTGTCAGATAAGTTATTGATTTTAAAAAGAAACGCTCTTTGGGAAAAACACTGATTTGATGCCGGCAACGAATAAAAAG
>JANQOC010000262.1 GCA_028279265.1 Hyphomicrobiales bacterium | reverse complement strand
TCAGAGAACAGGAAGCTCGTTAATGTTCAACCGCTGGGATATCGTTCCCATTCCCGAGCATTTGCGGGTCAACCTGACCGGAAAAGTCCATATGGAATTTCCCTATGTCACTGTCCAGAGCATGGTTGATTTTCGCGCCAATAACGTTGTTGCAGATATCTCACCGCGCCCGCTTTTACTGCTTCACGCCGCCGACGATTCTGTAACGCCGACGGAGCAGTCAGTTGAATTATTCCAACATGCCGGACAGCCTTCGGATCTGGTTTTACTAGCGGGGATCGACCATTTTCCGCTGGCAGAGTCAAATTCCAGGGCGCGAAAGATCCTCAAGGACTGGCTCGACCACTACATGCCGGCTTAGATACAAAAAACAGGTCCGATGATCCGGAGCATTTTTGTTCAGCGGAAGATAGGCTAAGCTGAGTAGACCAGGAGAGGACGGGAAGCGAGATGAAGTTCCTTGTCGGCAAACTTTTCCGAAATTTCCTGAATCTCCTGCTCACAGGCATATAGAGCTTCAATAATATCCGGGTCAAACTGCGATCCACGCCCTTTTGCGATCGTTCGCAATGCTGAATCATGAGATTGTCCCTGCTTGTAGACCCGCGCCGAACGTAAGGCGTCATAGACATCGGCAACGGCCATCAGCCTTCCTGACAATGGAATGCTCGCCCCTCGTAACCCATAGGGATATCCCTGGCCGTCCCAGCGTTCATGATGTGTCAGCGCGATTTCATGGGCAGCGGTCAGAAATTCTGAATCACCAATTTGTTTTTTGGCTTCTTCAAGCGCCTTCACGCCCAATATCGTATGGGTCTTCATGATCTTGAATTCATCGTCGGTCAGTTTACCGGGCTTCTTGAGAATGGCATCCGGAATACCCACCTTACCGATGTCATGAAGAGGCGCCGCTCTGAAATACATGTCGATACGATCATCGGTCAGTTTCTCGGCATATTCCGGCAAATTGCGCAGACTTCTTGCAAGAACCCGCACATAGTGCTGAGTTCTCAGAATATGCATGCCGGTCTCGTTGTCACGCACTCCCGCAAGTGACGTCAGGCTAAGCACTGTCGCTTCCTGGGCGGAAAACAATTCCGAACGTCTCTTAGCCGCAGCTGAGATCATCTGATTTGTGAAGTACGCCATCTGACCGAATTCATCATTGCTGACAATCGGAACACTGGTATCCGTGCGACCGCCCTGGACTTGCCGCAAAACACTGTTCTGAGAATTCAGGGAATTCGACATGGTGCGGGCATATTGCAGGACAATTCGCGTGACATAAGCACTACAAACCACGAAGACAAACAAGATCTCCGCGAATACGGCCCATTGAACCGTGGTGACAGGAACATTGCTGGCCCCCATCCATTGGAGGTCCTTGAATATGAGTAACAGGATGACCGTACTCACGACCAGAATATTGACAATCGAGAAGGCGATGAATTTCTTGTGATAGGGTATAAAGTTATCTGACAAATCAACGCTTTGATCCGACTGAACGAGAAATTCCCGGAATTGCTTCTCGCGGTAGAGCGCGAGATCGCTTGCAGCGTAAAATCCCAGCGCCGACAATCCGATAAAGACCTTCATCAGGCTGTCCCATGGCGCATCATAGAAAACGAGATTATAGGTCGCCACGATCACGCCAACGAGCATGAAACAACCGAGATCCAGGGGAAACAATAAGCGCGCCTGATTTGCCGGGGTTAGTCTTTTGTTAATAGGTGTGCGCAGTGAGAAACGTAGAATTCCGGCAGCCAGAAATCCGACCAGGAAAGTAAGCACGAGATTGGGATAAGAGATGGTTTCGATGAACGGACAAACCTGCACCCCGTAGACCGTCATAATAGCGATCGACAGAATTCCATGAATCGTGAATTTCGACCAGTCATCCGACCAGATTGCTGGCCCGGAGTTGGTTTCAATTGTCTTGTTGATTGACAAAGATACCGACATTCCATCCCCACTTGGGCAGAGCCCGCGCGCATCTGCCCCTAGGTTTACACTGGGATAGGTTAGCCGAAACAGATTAAATATCGATTTCAGGCTCCAATCAAATTTTAGCTAATTGAGAAATCGTGCGAATTTCGCACAAAGCTTACGCGAGGATTAACACTTAAATTCAAGCGGCCGGAAATGCAGGCGGTCGGATAGAAGTCTATAACTACAATTGTTGTCATGAAAGATGGTAAACCGGCGCCCGCTTATAAACCGGTGTCGCAAGTTGCTCAAATCGCGCTTTAATTTGCAGGGCAAGAAAACGCGAATAATGGCGGCACTGGGCCAGGTTGCCACCTTGAAACCAGAGCCCCTCCTGCTGGGTGGGCTTCCACATGTTTCTCAGCTCTCCTTCCCAGGGGCCAGGATCCTTTTGCGTACCCGACCCCAGGCCCCAGCAACGGCCGACCTTGTCAGCCATGTCCTTTCCGACAATGTCGGCCACGAATTTGTTCATCGATGTATAACCCGTGGCATAAATGATGATATCCGCTGGTACCGTCTCTCCATCTTCCAGCAAAACACCATCCGGCTGCAGCCTGGATATCTCGCGCCCCGCTTTGAGTTTGATATCTCCGGAGCAAATGAGTTTCGAGGCGCCGACATCGATATAAAATCCACCGGCCTGGCGAAACGACTTCAAAACCATCCCGGTTTCATCCTCACCGAAATCAAGCAGGAAACCTGCATCGATCAGTTGCTCATGAAGTTCGCGGTCACGTTCCCGCATCTCGATGCAGACTTGCTTTTGCCGCTGTTCCAGCAACCGATAAGGAATGGTGGTCGCCGTATAATCCGCGGTTGTTGTATCGATACCCGAAGCAAGGGCAGCCTCGGAATAAAGGGAACCAAGGACACAATCCAGAACCGTTTGTGCCCGCGCGACGGTCGTTGGTGAACGCTGGATCATGGTGGCTTCAACATCATGCTCCCACAGGTTCATGCAAATATCATGGGCCGACGTGTTCGAACCGATGACGACACAGCGCTTGCCCCTGAAATCGGATCCGGTTTTATACTGGCTGGAGTGAATCTGCAGACCCTGGAAAAGCTCCTGTCCCTCAAATTCCGGTATATGGGGATAGCCGGACATGCCGGTGGCGAATACGAGATGCCGGGGATGCAGTTGCCGCTCTTCACCTGATCGATCGACGGTGATATTCCAATTCAGATTTTCGGAATCAAAATTGGCACTACGGCAGTTGGCATTCGTCCAGCAATCGAGATCGAGAACCGTGGCATACATGTCCAGCCAGTCCCCCATTTTGTCCTTCGAAGTGAATACAGGCCATCCTTCGGGAAATGGAATGTACGGCATATGGTCAAACCAGACGGGATCGTGAAGGCACAGGCTATCGTAGCGATTGCGCCAGCTATCGCCGATACGGGCATTCTTCTCAATGATAAGGGTTGGAACGTTGAGATATTTAAGACGGGCAGCCAAGGCCAGGCCTCCCTGTCCGCCGCCAATAATGACACAGTAAGGTTGCTCTTCAGTTCGGAGTTTCTTGGTTCTTGTTTGCAGCTTTTGTCCATGGGACTGGCGCCCTTTGGCGGCAGTGAGCTCAACACCTAATTCCCGCAAACTGCCCACTGCCGGAGGATAATCGGCGAGGTGTTCCAGGGTTGTCAGAAGCGAGAAACATTTGCCTTCATTAAGTCGGATATGTCCTTTTCCCAGTCCAGCCTGGGTTTCAAAACGCAACCAGCACGTCCACCCATCGGCATCTTCCGAAACCTCCCCCTCAATTTCCCAATTTTGAGGTGTTACGGAACGGCTCGTTGCCCGAAGCATGTCTTCAATTGCGTCGACACCCTCCAATGTCACGATATTCCAGGTGAAACTCAGCATATCGCGCCAGTAGCACCGTTCAGAAAACAGTTCCGGCAGCTCTTCGAAACGCTGTTCCGTTAATACTTGCTCAAAAAGGTGCAGCCACTGAGATATCTGTTGTGAGGGGTGCATATTGGATTTTTGCTGGTATGAATTGGGCACTCTGCAGATTACGCCATTAAGACTTTCCGCGCTTACGCACCTGAATTTTATTGATTTTTAGCCGAAAAAAGGAGCCTGAAGCGACAATCTGAACTTATTCACGACATAAATCCATGTCAATTTATCCTTAAGATTCGCAACTTAAATTAGAACTGTATCAAAGTGGGGTTAAGTTCATGTTCGATCGATTAGTTGAGTTCGTTAACAATATGTTGTCATCACACAGTACGCTTGATGACGGATTGATCGTTTTATGCCCGCCACCCTCGGTTCAATCAGCTGAATAAATGGC
>JANQOC010000247.1 GCA_028279265.1 Hyphomicrobiales bacterium | reverse complement strand
CGTGCTCGGTTTGCCACCCGTTTGGTACAAGTCCGCACCCTATCGCTCCCGGGCCGTTATTGATCCTCGCAGTGTTCTTGAGGAATTCGGTGTCAGCCTGCCGGAGGGAACGGCAATCAGTGTCTGGGATTCTACCGCTGAAATGCGTTATCTCGTTTTACCCATGCGTCCGTCAGGGACAGAGGAATGGGATGAAGAAGCGCTCGCGGACCTTGTCACGCGCGATTCCATGATTGGAACAGGACTGGTTCTGGATCCGGAAACGCGCTCTGGGAGGGCTGGCACATGAATGGCGGTCAGGACCTCGGCGGTACGATGGGTCTCGGGCCGGTGGAGCGGGAAGTCCAGGAACCGGCTTTTCACGATGAATGGGAGCGTCAGGTGTTTGCCTTGACTCTGGCCATGGGAGCGGCGGGTAAATGGAATCTGGATATGTCCCGCCATGCCCGGGAAACTTTGCCCGTCATTGAGTATCTGAGTTCAAGCTACTACAAAATCTGGCTCGAAGGTCTGTGCAAACTCCTCGTCGAAAAGGACCTGGTGACTGCCGAAGAGCTGGCGGCAGGTCAACGTCTGACCGACCCGGCCGACATTGCCAAAGTCCTGAGACCAGAGGATGTCGCACCGGCACTACAGCGAGGTGGTCCAGTAGAGAGGAAAACCGATAGCAAGCCCGTTTTTCAGCCCGGAGATATCGTTCGCACGATCAACATGCACCCGCAAGGTCATACCCGCTTACCGCGCTATGTGCGGGGGCGCACCGGTCGGATAGCGTTGATCAACGGCTGCCATGTGTTCCCGGACAGTAATGCCCGAGGCACTGGTGAAGACCCGCAATGGCTTTACAATGTTCGCTTTAGAGCCGATGAACTCTGGGGTTCAGATCACAAGAACATCGATCATGTGCACCTGGATCTCTGGGAGACATATCTTGAGCCCGCGTGATCCCAACCAAGATGCAGGCGAAATTGAAAGTCATGTCGATTCGACTGGCGAGTCAGAACCTGTATTCGAGGAGCCTTGGCAGGCTCAGATCTTTGCCATCGTCGTTGAATTGCACAAACGAGGGGCATTTTCCTGGAAAGAATGGTCGGAAGCTTTGGGCGCTGAAAAACAAAAGGCAGCCAAGGCCGGGGTGGGAGAAAGTGGTGGTGATGATTACCGGCTATGGTTGACGGCGCTCGAAAAACTGCTCGACAGAAAGGGGATCACCCAGAAGTCGGAACGGACAGGTCGGGAAGATGCCTGGCGGCAGGCCGCGCGTTCCACACCGCACGGTGAACCGATTGAACTTACGCCGCAATCCACAAAATAAAGTTGAGATATACCTTTAGTCTTGAAACTTCCCGCTATGGGCGACGCACATAGTCGAATACCAGTGTTGATGTCTGGTGCCCTATGGTTTTGCAGGACTCGTCACGTCGCGGAGCTTTGCCGCGCACAATGATGCGGGTTCCGTTGCGCGTGGTACGTCCACTGACCGGAAAGGTCAGTCGGCCACAGTTGCAGGAAAAGATAGCGGCCTCACCCACATATTTGGCGCCTGCTTTTTCGCCTTCGAATATCGTGTCTCCGGCCTCGGCGCAAGCGCGGCGCATTTCCGGCCGTGGCGAACGGTAGCGGAGGGTACGCCGGGCTCCCTCGGCATAAAGGTCAACTGTTGAGCCGTTGTGGTTCCAGATCGATGATGGTTCGCCGAGATTTGCAGTTTGCCGGCGCGAATCTCGTCGATCATCTCCTTCCGGCAGAATGTCGGCATTCCCCCGACTGTTTTCATCATCGGTTTGACGTGATGCCAGGTCGGAATATTGCGGATCGAGTTTCTGGTGGGCCGTAATAACTTCATGATCACAATTGCATGCAGCCGGAAGTCCGCTGGCCGCGACTTCGCAGTAAAAGTTGAGCGTGGACGAAAATCCCGGTTCGCCAATTTTGAGGCTGATGACATATTCCTGGCCTTCGAAATTGAAACGACCGTTGCAGCTATCCGACTGACAATAGCCGGTGCGTTTTTCAAGGATGACCTTGCGCACGACGGAATAGTCGACGGTTCGGTTGCCGTTGTTTCCCTTGGTGGTCAGTGTCTGGGAATCGTGGTCATACTCATATCCTCCGCCGGGTGTGACACAGGCATGATAATAGTCTCCGGATAATGCCAGACCGGGTAGGAACATCAGGATCATGGCTAGAATGTACCGCATTATTGTCCCCTTTTTCGTGCCGCGCGCTTCGTGCACTGTCTCTTCGGATTGCAGCCCAAAGAAGCTCATTCCGAATCTCTCAAGCTGTACCACGTCATGAAAGACGTTCAAAAACGAATCTGTTCCCTGGTCAGGTTCTATCCGATGACCGGCACGCCCAGTCCAGGGCATCGTCCAATCGGTCATATCCCCAGAAAAGCTCCCGGTCCGGGGTAATAAACATCGGAGCGCCGAATATTCCAAGGGATTGCGCCTCATTGACAGTTTGCTTGAGGGCCTCCTTGTTTGCGGGAGCCAGGGCCTTTTCAAGGACCTCTTGCGCATCGCAACCCATGTCTTGCAGAAGGGCCGTGAGAATGTTCGGATCGTCTATCTGTTTTCCGCTGGAAAATTCGGCGTTGAAAACGCGCCGTGAAAATTCCTGTCGCTGCGTTTCCGAGTCCAGGACAAGTGCGATACGACAGGCCAGCAGGCTCGATTGGGGAAAGGGATCGGGACGGCGGAAGGCCAGACCCAGTTTGGTGCAGGTGCGTTCCAGGTCGCGCCACATATATTTGCCTTTTGCCGGCTGCAAATTGAAAGGCGAGGTGGTCCACCCGAGCTCAAAAAATATAGGTCCGAGAAGAAAGGGTCGCCAGCGCACATCTATCCCTTTTGATGCGGCCCGTTCATTGATGGTCATGGCCGCCGGGTAGGAATAGGTGCTGGCGAATTCATACCAGAACTCGATTATAGGTCGCGTAAGGTTGGCCACAACTAAATATCCTTTTGGTCCAGAATGCGATGATACATCGAAATTTTTCCCCGGTGGGCAAAAAGGTCTTAATCTTACGCAGTAAAAAATCGCGCACGAGCAAAATGTTGCTTGAATTTTCGGTTTACATAGATATATCAAATATGTGTATCGATGGAACAGACAGACAAATCCATCGATACTTATTCTTCGGGCTCGAAAATCAGTCGGTTCACTGTCTGCTGGCTCCCGAGAGGGAGTGGAACTCAACCGCCCAGACTGGTGAAAATCCAATCAAAATCAAATGGCAGGTTTGCCAGTGATGCAGGGATGCACGCATCCGGGCATCGTCAATTCATGGAGAGTTCCGATGAAGCTTGATCGAAGAAAATTTTTGGGGGCGGCTGCAGCTTCTCCCCTTGCGGCCAAAGAAATTGCCAAGAAGGTTGCGGAAGAAGCCCAGATGGAGGCGGCAAATATGTCGCTCTATTCGGATTCCATTTATACCGGAATATCCCATTCCGATGTTGATCTGCCCATGCGCAGTCTCTGGGATGCGCTGAAAGATATCGGCATTCCCGACTGGAAAAAGGAAGACCTCTGGGAAGACGCCAAGCGCAACCGGACACTCGATCCCGATATTGCCGCCATGAACTCGCTTTCCCTGAATGCCAAGCTGAGGAAACAGTGGAAGCGCAATTATGATCTGCTGGTGGATCGTGCGTTTAAGCAAACCGAGTTTGAGCAGGCGAAAAAACTGTTTTTCAAGGACAATCCCGACATTTCCGAGTGGTAGGGAAAGCATCCGCGAAGTGAGCCTGTTTGAAGGCTGATTCCGACGATTGAATTCTCTTTACTGACAGATTGCACTAAAATCGGTATTATGTCGGCCAAACCGTCGATCTGTCGGCAAGAGTAGCTCCAATTTGAGGATTTGAATCCATGTCGTCGGCGATACGCGATGAGCTCGACCGTAAGATTATCAATCTTCTGCAGGTCAATGCCCGAATGCCCGTTTCGGAACTGGCGGGTAAACTCGGTATTGCGCGTTCCACCGTTCATGAACGGATTAAAAAGCTGGAACAGCGGCGGATTATCCGCGGTTATACGGTACAGCTCAGTGAAGGCTTGCCCGGAACCGAAGCACAGGCTCTGGTGATGCTTTCGGTTCGCCAGCAAAACAACAGGCAACTCGTTGAAAGATTGGCCACTTACCCGGAAATCAAAATCTGCCTGGCGGTTAGTGGGCAGTACGATTTGTTTCTGGAAGTGGCGACCCCCTTGCTCGAGGATTTGGATTCCCTGCTTGATGAAATCGTCGATATTCCCGGTGTCGAACGGTCCCGCTCGGTGATCGTACTGGCCAAAAAGTTCGATCGAAAATTCACCTGAACGCAGACGCGCGAAAATTAATTTTTCGCGAGCACCAATCGGATTCCAGCAAGTGCCATTCCTGGCACAATAGGTGTCCTCTACCCCATAATCGGACAATTTGCCGGTTGGCCCGGCAATCTGCAAGAGATCGGTTCCTGTTTCGGTAACTTGCTGGGTTCCAATCCCCGGCGACTCTCCTCACATTCATTAAATCCGGTTCATCAGAGAGTACCGTTTCATTCCATTCGTCGCCTGCGTGAACGCCACCCGAAACGACAAGAACAGGCGGTTCTTATCCAGTTTTCTCAACTACGCAGACGTGTTCACAGATGATATGGCATTGGGGGTTGGAGACTAACTTATGACAAAGAAAATACTGCTCGTCGGTGCCGGCAAGATCGGTGAAGCCATTGCCATCCTGCTCAAGGGCGTGCACGACTATGAGCTGCTTGTTGCCGATCGTTCGGAAGCAGCCCTCGCGCGGCTTCAACAGCAAACCGGTGCGAAAACTTTAGTACTCGATG
>JANQOC010000240.1 GCA_028279265.1 Hyphomicrobiales bacterium | reverse complement strand
TCCATTTTGGATTTCTTTGCAGGTATCGGTGAATTTTTTAACCGGATCTTCAATGCGGTTCAGTGTTCAAACGAGGTCTCCTACCTTATGTCTCTTTCCGATGCCCAGCTCGCCAAGCGCGACCTGAAACGGGAAGATATAGTCGACCACGTTTTCAAAAAATACCTGCAGAACTAAGTCTGACTGGCACGGCGTACCCTGCGGGGTACGCACCAGTGCCGGTGATCGCAATCCAGCCTATTAGGGCATTCCGGCGATTTGGAATGTCGCCCAAATAGGCGTTAGCGTTCTTCTCGTTTATCTCGCGATTTTTGCTCCATCGCCTTCTCAATTATCGCAATCGCTCATCCCGGTAGTGATACCAGTGATAGAGCAGGCGCTGTCCGGCACGCCGGAAAGGCGTGAGAACGCCATAATGGGGCAGTTCGGAGGAAAAGATGGGAAGGTCCAGCTTGTCCGCCCGGCCCGCAATCAGCTGCGCCATGCGCCGCCCGGCCTGGGCGGAATACATGACCCCGTTACCGCCATATCCCATGGCGTAGTAAACTTGCTGCCGACGATCCGGCTGATAAATGCGGGGCATCATGTCATGGCTCACATCCACCCAGCCCCACCAGGAATAGTCGAGGTCAATGCCCTCCAGAGCCGGGAACTTACGATAGAGCCCTTGTAGAAGCGTATTCAGATGCTTCGGATTTTCGGCGTCCTTGCCGGTTATGGCGCTACGGCTGCCGATTTGCACCCGATTGTCTGGAAGGAAGCGGTAATAGTGTCGAAGCGTCCTTGTATCGGTGAGGGGCGAACCGGTTTTAAATCCGCAAGCTGTGACTTCTTCAGCCGTCAGGGGGCGGGTGACCACAGAATTGGACAGGATCGGCAGCAGGCGATTCCTTGTCTTGTCACTCAGCCCCGGCGGCGTGTACCCGGCCGTGGCGAGTGCGACCGCGCGGGCCCGTACGGTACCGCCGGGCGTAACCAGGTGATAGACACCATTCACACGCTTGCGGCCGAGGACGGGGCTGCCCGGATGCACCCTGGCCCCGAGTTTTCGCGCAAGGTTGAGATAGCCAAAGGCGAGCTTCGCCGCGTGGATCGAAATTCCGTCGGGCTCATGCAGCGCTCCCACAGCCTCCTGGTCCTTTACGACACGCTCGTGAAGCTCTTCCCTCGAAACGATTTTCGAAGGATAACCGAATACCCGGTTCATCAGCTCGGATTCGAAGGTGAGGTTGGGCATAACACCTTGCTTGTGGGCGATAAGATAATGACCGCCCTCCTGGGGATCGCAGTCAATCTCCTCGGACGCCACGAGATCACGGAAAAGCTCGAAAGCTTCGCAGATTTCCCGGTGCATGCCACGGGCGGTATCCATTCCCCAACGCTTGATCCATTCGGAACGTTTCAGCCGACCGGACGACAACTGCGCCTGGCCGCCATTGCGCGTGGAACAGCCCCATGCAACCGTATTGGCTTCGAGCACAGTCGCCTTGATCCCATGCTCCCGGGCCAGATGAATAGCGCAGGAAAGCCCTGTGTAACCGGAACCGACGATGGCGACATCCACATCCATGTCCCCTGAAACGGGACCATCATCTTCCGGCAGGGGGCCAGCGGTATCGATCCAGTAGGTCGGCGCATAGTCCCGGTTGTGGCCCGGACCGGCAGCGACCAGGGGATCGTAGTGGGGATCGTAACTGGCGCGCGGCCAGTGACTGCGGCGAAACTTATCGGTCATGGCTTTACTCCCTGGATTGCCTTTCCCGGAAGTGTTCCAGGGAAAGCAAATCTCCTCGATAAATCACGTCATCCGTGCGGCTGAAGATGATAATGGCAACATCGGGCGTACCATTTCCCATTTGTTTCTTCTATGGTAATGTTTCAAATCATTGTTTGATAAAAATGAAACTTTAGAATGCCCCTGAAATCGCAAATATCCCGACTGACCAATCTAAGCGATGTTGATTTGCGGCTCCTGCAGGTCTTCCGGACCATTGTCACCTGCGGCGGCCTGTCGGCAGCGGAACTCGCACTTAATATCGGCCGTTCGACCATCAGCAAGCATTTGACGGATCTGGAAACCCGCCTGGGAATGAAACTCTGCCACCGGGGACCGGCGGGATTCGCGCTGACAACAGAGGGAGAACAGGTTTTCGAGGCGTCAGCAAACCTTCAGGCGGCGGTGGATCAGTTCCGCTTCGAGGTCAACGACATCCACCAGCAACTGGTCGGCACACTTTCCGTCGGCCTCTTCGATAAAACGGTTACCAACGACGATGCCTATATTGCCCGGACGTTCCAGGCCTTTAACGATCTGGCTCCGCGGGTGAGCCTGCGTATCCTGGTGCAGGACATCAATGAAATGGAACGCCAGATCCTCGGCGGACAGGTGCAGATCGGCATTTATCCGGTTCACCGGAAGTCCACCAGCCTCGATTATGCGCCGCTCTATTCGGAAAAGATGCTTCTCTATTGCAGTGCCGATCATCCGCTGTTCGAAAAAAAGGAGCGCACCATAAAAGTCGGTGACGTCAGGGATTGCAAATATGCCGGTCTCGGCTACCAGTCACCGAACATGATTGCCTCCAACCAGCTGCAACTCAAAAGGGTTGCGGAATCCAATTCCCAGGAAGCCCTGGCGCTTCTCATTCTGTCGGGCAGATATGTGGGCTTTCTGCCCGATCATTTCGCCCGTCCCTACGTGCAGGAAAAGCGCATGAAGGCGATCCGGCCGGACCGTTTCAACTACGAGACCGAGTTTGCGGCGGTGACCCGAAAGAGCCCGAAACCCTCGCGTCTGGCGACGGCCTTCCTGGCCTGTCTTGAGGAAAATCACCGGGTTTGACGAACCTTGCCAATACCGGTTCCAGACCTGAAAGCGAATTTGAACCGCTAACTGGGCCGCTTCGGATGAAGAATTATTAGCCGGATTAGGAAGTTTTTTGCGTCCCCGGCGTTTCTCGCGCGTCGATAAGGTCAGAGAAACACTTAAATCCCGGCCGGGCCGGGAAAGGAGCCAGACCCATGCGCGTACAACTCGCCCTTAATGTCCCCGATATCGAAGCCGCCAAAACCTACTATTCCCAACTCTTCAATACCGAACCCCATAAAACTCGCGACGGTTATGCCAATTTTGTCGTAAATGATCCGCCCCTCAAGCTGGTGCTGTTTGAGAACGCCAAATCCGAAGCTCATCTCCACCATATCGGTGTCGAAGTTCTGGACCCAGAAGATGTAGAGGCGGCGCAGGTCCGGCTCGACACGGCCGGACTTCTCAAGGATTTCCTCCACGACACCCAGTGCTGCCATGCAAAACAGAAGAAAATCTGGTCCAAGCCGCACAACGGGCTGAGTTGGGAATGGTACTGGGTTGAAGACGAAAACACGACGGCGGAAGAGGATGCGCTCTACAAGACCTGTTGTGTGGAAGCCCGGAACTGACTACATTTTAATCCAACAGGGATCGCAGCGATGACAACACCCCCGACGATCAACATTGTCGACTGGCCGAAACTGGTCGAGCAGGTGCGTATCATTGTGCGCCGGCGCGTGGATGCGGCCTGGGTTGACGATGTGACCGGCGGGGTTCTTCTGCGGCTGGTGGAAAACACGAATGCCCTGCAGGCCGCCGACAATCCGGCCGCCTATGTTCAGAGGGTCACCCAAAACGCGGTTACCGATTTTTATCGCCGCAGAGACGTGGAGAACCGGGTCCTGGCAGAAACGGCCCTTGAAGCCGAACGAACCAGTCCTGCCCTGGATCCCGGCGAACCGGGTCTGGACCGGTCGTCGGGGGTGGCCATATCCAGGTGGCTGCATCCGTTTATCG
>JANQOC010000210.1 GCA_028279265.1 Hyphomicrobiales bacterium | reverse complement strand
GTCTCCTTAGACAAGGGTTGGCGCATTTGCGGCCCAATGCTCGGCCTTGCTGCCGATGAGCGGCCTCAGGTCGCGAAGCTTTTCCCGCTCGACTTCCTCAAGAAGTCGTTTCTTTATCGATTCCACGAGTTTTGGACCGGAATATATCAACCCCGTATAAAGCTGCAACAGGGAAGCTCCGGCTTCGATTTTGGCAAGGGCCGTCTCTCCGGATTCGATACCACCGACGCCGATCAGCGGAATCTTACCCTTCGTCATCAAGTATACCCGGGCGAGCATTTCCGTCGATTTCTGAAACAGGGGACGCCCGGACAATCCGCCGCTTTCTCCAGCCAGAACTGGATCAGACAGGCCTTCCCGGCTGATTGTCGTATTAGAGATGATTATTCCGTCAATATCGTGTTCAAGCAGGCATTCAACAGTCTGTTCCAGCTCTCCGAGATCCATGTCCGGAGCCAGTTTCACCAAAAGCGGACACCATTTGTGACCGGCTTCCATCAGCCCTCCCCGGGCGGCGATCAGCCAGGACAGCAGCGCCGTAAGTTCCTTCGGTTTCTGCAGGTCTCTGAGCCCCGGCGTATTCGGAGAGGAGACATTGATGGTAAAATAGTCGGCAAACTCAATGAACTTCTGCAAGCCCTCAACATAATCCTCGGCCCTGTTCGTACTATCTTTATTGGCTCCCACATTAACACCGAGGACAATCGGAATTTTCTGCGCTTTCAGGTGATCGAAAACCGCCTGATGACCGGAACTGTTAAATCCCAGCCGATTGATAACGGCACGATCCAGTTCCAGGCGAAAGATACGCGGTTTTGGATTGCCCGGCTGCGGCCGCGGCGTCACCGTTCCGACTTCGACAAATCCCAGTCCCATATTAGAGAGGCTATTGACGACAGTCGCATCCTTGTCAAACCCCGCCGCAATTCCCAGGGGATTGGGAAATGACAGTCCCCAGATTGTCTGTCCTAGCCGCGCATCGTCACCCTCTGCCTGCCGTGGATACAAACCAACCTTGAGCGACAACAAAGTCAGTCTGTGCGCCTGTTCCGCATCCAGTTTGTGCAAAACGGGTTTTGCAAATTTGAAGAGATCAAAACTCATTCCGCAATTTCCTCTGGGAAAACATGTTCCCCCTGATCATTTAGGGGGAGTTCATATTGCCCGCTAATCAGGGAAACATTGAGACTGTCAAAGAGATGGGGAAAAAGCTCTCCTCCGCGCGACACTTCCCATTTAAGCTCCGGGCCAAATTTGCTCGAATCGACGACAATCAACAACAAATCAGCTTGGCCGGAAAAGTGTTTTCGGGCTGTTTCCCTGAGTTGTGAGGCCTTTGAAAAATGGATAAACCCATCTCTCAAATCATCCTTAGAACCTTGGTAAACGCCCTTTGATAAGGCCAGGTCCCATTCCTGACGCGTGCTTATCTTGTAGATGAACTGTTCCATCGCCCCACCTGAAATTGAAAACTAATGCCGTATTTGTGAAACGGCAAGCTCTGTTATTCAGGGTGGGCAAAAGTGCTGCAAGACCAGAGATCAGGACGCCGCCAGATTTTCGCCGTTCAGGGCGCGACCAATGAGCTCTCGCGTTTCCTCGATGCCGTAAATTTCGATGAACGATCCGAACCTCGGCCCCTGGCTCTGCCCCAGAAGAACCTCGTAGAGGGCCCGGAACCAATCCCTTAAGTTATCGAATTCATTTGATTTTCCAATTTCGTAGACCGCAGATTGAAGTTCTTCACCGGTTGCTTCGGAATTCATTTCCGCTAATCGTTCCCGCAACTCTGCGAGCGCCTTTCGCTCCGTCTCCGTCGGTTCACGGTAGACCTTGTTCGGTTTTACAAAGTCGTGAAAATAAGTAACCGCGTATCCCGCGAGCTTGTCCAGCAACGGGTGGCTTGTCTCACTGGCGTCCGGGGCATAGCGGCGGATGAACCCCCACAGAGCAGCTTTGTCGGATGCATTCGACGCACTCACGAGGTTCAGCAATAGATTGAATGAAATTGGCAGTTCAAATGAAGGCGGAGATCCCTCATGAATATGCCAGACGGCATTGCTCAGTTGATCGCCGAGTTCTTGATCTCTGAATTTCGCTAGCCAGGTGAGATATTCATCAACGGTTTTCGGAATAATATCAAAGTACAGGCGTTTTGCGGTTTTTGGTTTTTGGTACATGAACAGCGACAGACTTTCTGGTGTGGCATAAGTCAGCCATTCTTCGATCGTCAAACCGTTGCCTTTAGACTTGGAAATTTTCTCACCCTTTTCATCCAGGAACAATTCGTAACTAAAGCCTTCCGGTGCTCGCCCACCCAGGATCCGGCAAATCTTGCTCGAAAGGCGCACCGACTCGATCAGGTCTTTACCCGCCATTTCATAGTCAACACCGAGCGCGGCCCAGCGCAAGGCCCAGTCTGCCTTCCACTGGCATTTGACGCGTCCCCCTGTAACCGGTGTTTCAATCTCTTCATTTGTCTCCGGATCCACATAAGTGATCGTTCCGTTCTTGGTGTCCCGATTGATCATCGGCACCTGCAGGACACGACCTGTTCTCTGGCAAACGGGTAGGAATGGCGAATAAGTTTGCTGTCTTTCCGCCCCCAGTGTCGGCAAAATCAATTCCATAACATCGTCATACCGCTCCAGCATGATCAGCAAAGTCTGGTCGAACATGCCGCTGCTATAGCATTCGGTTGATGAATAGAACTCGTAATGGAAACCAAACTTGTCGAGGAAATTTTTTAGCCTGGCATTGTTGTGCGCCCCGAAACTCTCATGAGTACCAAAAGGATCAGGTACCTTGGTCAGAGGAAAATCGAGGTACTCGGCAAGCCGTTCCTGTTCGGGCACATTCGTCGGCACCTTGCGAAAACCATCCATATCGTCGGAAAAACATATGAGATGTGTGTCAAACGAATCGTTGGTCAGAACGCGAAAGGCATGCCTGACCATTGTCGTCCGAGCGACTTCTCCGAACGTCCCGATATGAGGTAGTCCCGAGGGACCATAGCCGGTCTCAAAAAGAACCTGATCCGGTTTCTCTTTCCTTTTTTCGATATTTTTGAGGAG